>JBGVLR010000073.1:0-11936 GCA_045124375.1 Acetatifactor sp. | reverse complement strand
GAAGCAGAAGGGCAAGCGCAAGGAGGATCTGAGCCGCCTGCCCAAGCGGATCGAAAAGCACGAGTTGACCAAAGAGCAGCTGAAAGAGATCTTCGGCGAAAACGGCTGGAAGCGGCTGCCTGACGAGGTTTACAGCCGTGTGGAATACCAGCCTGCCGTTCGGGAGGTGGTGGAGCATCATGTGGCCGTGTACGCCGCAAAGAAGACCGATGTGGACACCATCGTCCGGGCCGACCGGCCCGTTGACCTGCTGCGCAACAGCATCGCCACCCCTTCTCTGGTTGCCGCCATCATGAACGCCAAGTACACCAACGCCATTCCGCTGTACCGCATCGCCCAGGACTTTGAGCAGAACGACATGATTTTAAGCCGGGCGACAATGGCCAACTGGGTCATTCGGTGTGCGGAGCGGTATCTGAGCCTGGTGTACGACCGCCTGCGGATAGAGCTTTGCAAGCGTCATGTGCTTCAGGCAGATGAGACCACCTGCCAGGTGACGAAGGACGGGCGCAGCAGCGATACCAAGAGCTATATGTTCGTGTACCGCACCTCGGAGCATTGCCCGGAGCGACCGGTGATCCTGTACCAGTACGCCATGACCCGGAGCAGGAGCAATGTCCAGCGGTTCCTGAAAGGCTTCTCCGGTATCCTTGAGTCGGATGCGTTCAGTGGGTACAAGGCTCTGGACAAGGAGAAGCCAGAGATCCAGGCGGCATTCTGCTGGGCTCATGCCCGCAGAGATTACGCCGACGCGCTGAAGGCACTCAAGGATGAGGACAAGGAATACGCATCTGAAACGGTTGCCCACAAAGCACTGGTGCAGATTGCGGCGATCTACAAGGCAGAGGCTGCGCTGAAGGATAAATCGGCAGCAGACAGATATTTGGGCCGCCAGAAGGATGTAAAACCCCTTGTGGAGGCTTACTTCGCATGGGTTCGGGAGCAGGAGCCAGAAACCATCGTCAGCACACATACGCGGGAGGGCCTGAAATACAGCCTGAACCAGGAAAAATACCTGAAGGTGTTTCTGGACAACGGCGAAGTCCCCATCGACAACTCTGCGACAGAGCGGGCGATCCGCCCGTTCACCATTGGCCGAGCCAACTGGCACCTCATCGACACCATCCACGGTGCCCAGGCCAGTGCGATCATCTACAGCCTGGTGGAAACCGCCAAGGCGAACGGGCTTAAGATCTACGAATACCTGAAACACCTGCTGACCGAGATCCCGAAGCATATGGATGAAACCAGCCTGACCTTCCTGGAGGACCTGCTCCCCTGGTCGGAGAACTTGCCGGAGGAGTGCCGGAAAAAGACCTGAATATGACCAACGGGGCTCCGGCAAAAAACGGAGCCCCGTTAATTATGGGTCAAGGTACGAATGGTTGTGCGTTTACTTAGAATGAGTCTGGGTGTTTCAATTAACTGCGTTCCTTTGTGTTCCATTTTCTATCCTCCCATCAAAAATAAAAAAGTGCAAGCTGAAACTTTCATTTCGGCTTGCACTGTATCTTTTCTATAATCCTTGCTATAAAGTTATTCTAAAAAAGAGTATGACAATGTAAGCCCGACGTTATGCTTAGGCATAACCATGGCGGACTTGTTATTTACTACATTAAAGCAATAACGATACATTGTCAGTTTTCCTTTCAATTTTTCTGTATTATATGACTCTCTCGTTCATTTGTCAATAACTGTAGATCCTAGCTTGCAATAGTTGTTATGGCTTATTGAACATCCTCAGTTACTTTCAGAATATTGAGACCAATTACATGAAGGCCTGCCGACGAATAGTCTTTATTCAGCACTTCACCGATCCAAACCTCACCATTTCCCATCATAATTCCGGCGTAATTGCAGAACATATCGATACAACTCTCATTACGAATCGCTTCAATCGAATCTTCATCCAGTTGTGCTTCAAATGGAGCTGCCAAAAAGGAAGTGCTATCTTCATATGTAACACCAGCAATTGTGATAGGATAGGCAACAAATTCAGACAATCTTTCCCAGTCCTCTGCAAGGATGCATTCCCGGACTTCTTTCGCAAACTGCTCTACTTCGGACTTCGTGCAATTCGTACACACAGAATAATAATCTGCATTGTGAGTCTCCCCAGGCTCATTCAGTGTTGTTTGAGTTGGGCTGGTACCAGCAGGAAGAGTGTCTTCCATATTCATAGTCTCAATATGACTTGCCGGAACAGTAGTTTCAGTTGTCTGCGTATTGTCCTCTCCTGTACAAGCAGTCATTAAAGAAATGCACAGGAACATAGCTAAAACAATTGCAATAGTCTTTTTCATTGAAAAACACCTTTGTTATTCATTATCGATCGATTCTCTATTTCTGCAGAACCAAATGATTTCATTACCGTCTTTGCGCTCACACAAGACATCACCATCAGACTTATGAACCAGATAAAGCTCAACCACTTCCCCTACTCCATGGTCGTCTACCACGAAGATTGCTGCCTTATCCTTTGCAAAGCAGTAGGCTCCACTGAACACAGCATTGTCAAGTACGATGATTTCTTTATCTGCACACTCGATAATGCCGTCCTCAAATATGTATAGCATACCGTCTTCTGCCCGATACCAGGCACCGGTAAAGTCTGTCGGTACCAGAATTTTCGCATTTAGGGAAATGCAAACACAAATCAGTGCAGTAATGACTGCACCGAAGATAACTGTCCGCTTCATGGTATTCCTCCACTTTTCTCTTCTGGAGATATTATACATTGCCGGATAAGCAAAGGCAATGCCTCAAACCTTAAGAATTATGTAAACTTTTTGTTTCATGAAAAAGCAGCCCCTGTTGCAGGAGCTGCTTTCTGTCATTTAGACTAGCCAATAGCAAATTCTCCGATTACTGTTACTCCATCTTCGGCATAAAGAGGGATCAGTCTAACGTACTTTTTAGTTCCGTAGGCTGTTTTTCTTGCCATTTCTTCCATATAAGCAACAGCTTCTGCAGGATTAGATGGAAGATCCCCATCCAAATCCTCTGCTTTCACAAAGCCACGGGTGCCGTTCGATCCTAGAGCTGCAATCAATAAGCTACATTCTTGGATTACGTAGCCATGATTTAAATATCTTTCCAAGTCCCAGAGCACCTGTTCCTCGCTATCCAGCAACTCAAAGCTTTCCAATGGAGACTCCAGAGTTGTCAAATAAAAAGAATTATCCTGTAAAGAAGTTTCAAATGCTTCCCCTGATTCACCAATAAACTTCACTGATAGTTTTTCTGTTGGAAGCCAGGCATTCTCTACTGACTGCCCATGATTCATTTTTATTGTTCCAAAATAGACATGCTGATCGTCCATCCTGAAATGATTGATTGACATTTCAGTACTTGAATCAGAATCTACTCTGACGATTCCGGTGATGTTAATGTTCCCGTAGATTTTATCGAATGTATAATGATAAACAAGTAATTCCGGACTTTCACCGAAAGTATGTACAAACGCATATTGATCGGTTATCGATAAAATGGTAATATCTGTCTTTTGCAGACCAGACATAACTTGGTTGATAGTATAATCAATCACATACTCTTCAACTGTTTGCTTGTCAGGAATTTTAGATTCTATACTTTCTGTGGGAAACTGTATTTCCTTCCGGGCTTCTTCCGTAGCAAAGATCCACCATTTCTCATTCATATAGATTTCAATGGTTCCTTCTATGGCTCCGTACTGATATCCATAACCTGTTCCGAAATTGGATTGATCATCTGAAGATGGCTGCTTGCTTCCATCAACGCATGATGTAATTTCTCCATCAAAATGGTCTGTCCGCTCAATTGCACTACTTTCATAACCGGTGTCAAGATAGAGAACACCATCCACCATGACCATGGGTATCAAGTCCCAAGTTGATGCTGAATCCGTTTTTTGTTCAGAGATAAATTCCGTCACGCCACCTTCCCGGATGTCAATATAAGCCTCTGGATCGTCACCATTGGCACCCAAATGCATATACATGGGTTCACTATTGGGACCTGCACCACCGATTGCAAAATGGAACTGGTCATTGATTTCGTATCTGCGGATATACAAACCAAATCCGGTTTCGATATATTCAAACTGTTCGAAATCTGACCAAGTCAGATCGTAGCCTTTTTGTGAGAGAATAATAACATCATTCAGTGAAAGGTTTTTACGGTCTCCGCGTTCTAGTTGATTATCGATCTCATTATTTGGTCTGAATGCTTCCCCGGTCCAGCGAAACTCGTCACCATTTTTGACTTTGACGTATATAAAATTTGTCGAGTCTTCCTCGATAAAAACGAGATCGTTTCCATCAAGTATGAAATGGTTGATCAAACCATATCCACCTTGTTTATCATCAGTTAGTGTAATGAAATCTCCTTCCTGACTCCACGTACCCATTCCCATATAACTGCTTGCCATACCTTCATAATAGGTAAATGTTTTGTCTTCATAAAGTGTAATGGTAAAGCTTCCTAAAATACCTTCCCCCTCATATAAAAAAATTTTACCTCGCACCAATTTATTCGTTGCGGAACTATCGTCCCTACCATTACGAATCCCCCAAAAATGATTCAGTTCCACATTTTCGGAAGTAACAAGGCGGTAGATTACTACGGTATCCTTACTCTGTGGAAGCGTATTGTTCTGCACTCTGGCTACAAGGCTTTTATGATCGACACCTAACAAATCCGTAGATAACACAATGGAGTACAGCGTTACACTATCTTCAGTTGTTATTTTTTGCTTCCTGAAAAATCTATTGCCCATTTCGGTGACAACATGAATATAGTCGGTGTAATGATCCTTAGGCAGCGTACGTGCTATCCCGGCTCCGCCAAAATTAACAGACAGCTCTCCAGTATATCCTTCCCCTCCAACAGCATTAACAGGTTGTACACTTAAGGAGATTTCTGTTCTTCTGGGTGTTGCGCCGCCTTCATCCTGGAAGTTATCAAATACGATTGCTTCACTGGAAACCAGTACTCCGCTTTCGTAAATGTCCTCATAGATAGCATACGCATTGATTGGGGCAGCAAAATTGCATTCCAATTCCACAGAAGCAGCTCCATGAGTTATTTTGATCCAGCTATCTTCTAATGGATTTGTCAGGAAGCAAACAGCAACCAAAACACACAATACCAGCGCGATGACAATAATCCAGAACGCAGGCTTCCGGTAATTCATAATGGATTTTACTCTGTCCTTCACGCCCACTTCACCAAAGGCCAGCGGACATGCGGCGATCATGCGTCGGTTTACACTGCAGGCGACCAGAGCCTGGGTGTAGTCGGCACGCTGCTCTTTGCCAAGTTCTGCGATCACCTTCTCGTCGCAGGCCAGTTCAATATCCCGGCACAGCAAGATATAGGCCACCCACATCAGCGGATTGAACCAGTATATGGTCAGAAGCAGGAAACCCAGGGGTTTCCACCAGTGATCTTTGCGGCGGATATGGGCCTGCTCATGGGCTACCACGTGTTCTAGACTCTTACTATCCATGGAGTAAGGCAGATAGATCCTTGGTTTCAAAATGCCCAGAACAAAGGGTGAACCTACATTCTCGCTCTGATAAATGTTGCCATTATATCTGACTGCGGTATCAACCTTCCGGCAAAGATTCCAATAGCTGATGGCGGTGTACAGCACCATCAATGCCATGCCAAAGCACCAAATCACAGCTACCAGAGGGATCCAGATTTGCAGCGGATTTGCACTAGCACCTGGGTGTGGTGTGAAGGATGCGGAAATGATTGGATTAACCACACTGTTGACTGCATTGATGCCGCTGTCAATAGCAGGTTTTGCCGCCATTTCAATATTCATAGGGATGGTTTGCGTACTGGGAATCAGGCTTAATGCACTCTCAATAGAAAACGGGCAAATCAGTCTGACGGCAACGATACCCCAAAGCAGCACAGGAATCCATTTAGGTGCCTTTTTCAAAACCAGTCTAAGGATCAGCACCACAAGAACGATCCAGCTTGCAGATATGCTCATATTCACAAGCTTCAGAAACAGGTTCTTCAGCGCTTCACTTTCCATCATTTGCAAAAACAGATTGATCATCAGGAATCACCCCTTCTGATGCGGTCGATCATCCGCTGCAGCTCGTCAAGCTCCTTCTCTGATACATTCTGATGCTTGGTGAAGGCAGCAACAAAGGCAGGCAAGGAGCCTCCGAACTTCTTCTCTACCAACTCTTCGATTTCAGAAGCTTCTGCTTCCTCCTTAGATACAAGTGATGTGACAACGCCGTTTTCGAGTTTCAGAACACCGCGCTCCCCTAGTCGCTTAATGACGGTGTAAGTAGTCGTTCTCTTCCAGCCAAGCTGTTCCTGGCACAGCTTGACCATTTCCGTTGCAGTAACCGGTTCCTGTTCCCATAGGATCAGGCAAAACCGGTATTCACTTTCCGGAATCTTTGGGGTACTCATAATTAGCCCTCCTGTCTACAGATGTAGTCTTATCATCTATAGTCTACACTTGTAGTCAGTATTTGTCAATGGTACGGAACAAATCTTAATGAAGAATTCAAAAATCTGACTGAAGACATACAACATATTTTAGGAATTGTAAATGAAATCGTCCTTTAAAACCATTGACAATCTACCTCTACACTTGTAGAATAATATTATACTACAAATGTAGAGGAAGTGATAGTATGAAAGATCGCATTCGCCGCCTTCCTGATGCGGAACAAGAAGTAATGCAAGCAATCTGGGCCTGCCAGCCACCTGTAGCACGTACTGACGTTGAACAGATTCTTTTTCAGGAGCATCCTATGGCTTTAACAACGCTTCTGACATTGCTTACAAGGCTATCTGAAAAAGGATATATTACGATTGAAAAGATTGGTCGGAGAAGCTACTACACCCCTTGTATTTCACGAGAAGATTATCTGGCATCACAGGGAAAGAATTTCTTCGAAAAACTATGTGGAAGGAATGTCTCCGCTTTTGCCGCAGCTCTATGTGATAGCGGTCTAAGCAAGGAGGAACTGGCAGAGCTTCGGTTGCTTCTGGAAAGGGATGCTTTATGAACCAGGACATCACGGTAAAAGCAATCTGTGCTGTGGTATTCAGCTGTATGTTTTCATGGACAGCTTTTTCCAGATTCACAGATGAAACAGGGACCGAATATATGGACAACGAGCAACAGCGATATCTTCCTTATATTCCAGCAATCGTTCTACCCGTTTATCTGATAGCTTCCATGCTGTTCGCAATTCCCCGTTATGGCATAGCGTATTCTCTGGAGACGTTTTTCTCCATGAGCTTTGGCATTTTTCTGCATATCAGTATCTTTTATGGTTTTCTTTTTCTGTTAATTCCCATACTTAGAAAACGTATTAGTTCCCGTGCCTGTGCCATGCTGTGGGTTCTCCCCAATTACCTATACATTACCCATCAGCACGTCATGCAAGTTCCGCACCCGGCGATTATCTTACATATACCCGGAAAACTTCTTTGGATCATTCTCGGTGTCTGGCTTTGCGGTTTTCTTTTTGTGATAGGTAAATCCATACTCGAACATCTCATTTTCAGGAAATCCATTCTGAGAAACAGTTCACCAGTTTTAGATTCAGAAGTATTATCTGTTTGGAATCAGGAACTCACGAATGCCGGAATCAAAAACGCAACATACAAGATTGTTATTTCACAAAATGTCACCACTCCCCTGTCTATCGGTTTTTTCAGAAGAAGTATTCGAATTGTTCTTCCGGATAAGCAGTACACGCAAACCGAGTTGGAATTGATCTTCCGACATGAGATTATCCATATCTGCCGGGGAGACAGCGAGAATAAGTTTTTTCTGGTCTTCTGCTGTGCCATGTTCTGGTTCAATCCGCTTATGTGGATTGCCAAACGCAGATGCTCCAATGACCTGGAGCTGAGCTGTGACGAAACTGTTCTTTTAGAATGTGATGATGCAAAACGCAAGCAATATGCTCAGCTGATTTTGAATACAGCCGGAGATGAGAGAGGATTCACAACCTGTCTTTCCGCAACAGCTTCTGCGCTGCAATACCGGTTGAAACATATTGTAAAGTCCGGAAAACGTTCCTCGGGTGCACTGATTGTCGGTCTGAGCTTTTTCCTGCTTTGTATGACCTTCGGATATGTAGCACTATCTTATAATGATCTGACAGGTCAACAGGTCATCTACCAGACAGATGCCGATGAAATAGATCCCCGGTATTCAATTTTTGCCTTAAATACTACCTTGTTTCAGCACAACGGGTTCTTAAAATGCAAAGACGAGGATGCATTGGAAGAATATCTTTCCAATCTTCAGCTCAGCAAGTTACTTGGCAATTACTCCATGCCTGATGAAATTGCAGTATTGAGTATGTTCTATGAGAGCCCTATCGGAAATTTTGATATAGGAATTTGGGATCAATATATGTCAGTGATGCCTTTGGGAAAAATAACCTGGCAAGGATCAAATTATTATATTCATTCTGAAATAGACTGGGAATACATTGAGTCACTTCTTTACAGCAGCTATATTCAAGATCCTGCCCTACCCTTTCCTCCTGAAATGGACATTGTTTCCAACAACCACAACTATTCCTGTCCCGGTAAGGTAATATCTCACCGGCTCAATGGTGAAAACCTGAAATACCAGTCCTGGTGGGAATCCAACCGCGAATTGATCATACGGGACCCCAAGGACCCTGCTTTACGTCTGATTTTCACCCACGTAACTTCAAATACATTTACAGTTTCTGTAACAGACCAAGACGGTAAACTCATAAAAGAATATTCTTCTGATGAACTTTCTAGTCAGGAGTTTATTCCTTTGGAACCATTATCAGCTCACTATACAGTTCAGGTTCCCTTTCAGGATGAAAACTCAAGTATTGTGATGGAATACAATTTTTCTGTAATTTATAGCGATTCATAAACAACGAAAGGCCACGGCTATTGCTCCGGTTGGAGTAAGCCGTGGTCTTTTATTCGCTTTTGCAGGAAATAATACCAGCTAGTATGTAGAACATAATTAAGGCTATACCAATCGGCCTTTCGATGTCGATTACCTGACCCGTAGATTGGAAACTCATCCATACCAGTATGACACCAACCAGAATGCCTGGCATACAGCCAATCCATTTCTTTTGGGCCATCAGAACAGCGGACACAAACAGCATACCAATGCAAAGCCAGACAGCTGGATGGATCGCGCCAAATCCGCTAAAGACCGCCAACAAGGAATAGAACACCAGTCCAAATATTGTAGGCGTAAAGTACAACACTTTTCTCATTGCGATTGCCGCAGCTTTCGCAATAAGCAGGCAACACGTCAAAGGTGTTCATAAAAATGGAATCCTTCATGGGACTGTTATCCAGTTCCTGCACCTTCATAAACGTAAGATTGCTGCCACAACGCAGGCATTTGGGACGATGATCCTCTGCTTCCGTCAGCAATTCAATTCTAGCGCGGATGCGCTCAGGATTTTCCGCAATACCTCTGATAAGTGCTTTGCGGCAGAGTTCCGCTTCATCCAGACCTTTCAGTTCCTTTTCACAGGATTTGCAGGCAACCTGAATCGTATTGCCGCAAGCAATTGTAGTGCTGCGGAATGTACCGGGCTTCTGTCCGCAAAATACACACAATTCATTTGCCATAGCACTACCTCCTATTATGTACGCTCAAAACCCAGATACCGTGTTCCCTGGAAGCTCAACTTACCCTTATCTCCCTCTACCAGAAGACCGTATTCAAAGCCTTCTAATTGCAGTTCCATCCGGTCTCCACTTTCCACCTCGAAGGTTACATAGTATGTAGTGGAGGTATAATAATGGTGATGGCCATTGGTGCCACCTCTGCGACGACGCATCACATCGGTACGCTTCGTCACCACAGTTGCCGGAACAGTTAGTCTGGGAGAATTGTTATTCTTTCTCCATGTGCCAAAACTCTTGATTCCATTAAAAACGAATGTGCCAAGCACAAACAAAAAAATGGCTAAAAACATGAACTGGTACATTGTGAAAAATCCAAAACCAGTAGAAGCAATTTCCATATGCTACCTCTTTTCTATCTACAAGACTCAAATCATTTCTTCATTTCATATTTCAGTTTCCCGAAAGCAGACGGTGTTACTGTAATCCCATAATATACATGACTAATGTCATAGTGGTCATAATCGTCCAGCCTATATACCTGCTTGCAATTTCCCATTCAGAAGGTTCCGCATAGTCAGCATTCCGGATCTGGAATGCCAGATTAAACCGAAACAGCTCATCTGCAAACAAGATGGAAACCGCAGTAATAATTGAAATAATTAAAGCATAGAACCAGATCTGCCAATCACCTTTGTTTGTAAGTTCAGGACCATCTAACAGTTCCAAAATTGTTATAACCGGAGGTTCCATGGGGTCAACAACATTTCCGTTCCCATCAATGATAGTCCCATCGCTGGTCAAAGCTGTAACGGTCCAATTGGCATCTGTCCCATTCTCATTAGCTAGATACCATAATTTACCAGGATTACCCCAGTCCATAATTCCGCCGCGGAAATAGATTTCCTCTCCATCAGTTACCTCTATTCCCTTCATGCTTTCACGAAAAGAATGATCGTCCGGAATTGCAGTAGGATCCTCCTTTACGGCGTAAGGTCCATAACTTCTCTCATCGGACTGGAAAACCACTGTCTTATTCGCGGTTACAATAAATCTGCAATTCTCACCTTGAATTTTACCTGAGTAAATGGTATTACCATTTTCCTGCGATACTTCAAGAATTTTGTCCATGTAAAGGAATCCGGTCTTGGAAGTGGCTCGGGAATATAGCACACCAAAAAGAATGGCCATGGCAACAAGCAGGATCAGCAAAACTTGTTGATATCGGTTCAGATTCTTTAACTTTTCCATGCTGTAACCTCTCAATTCTCTTTTTACAAAAGAGGGCTCCACACGGGAGCCCTCTTCGTGGTGTTTCCTTACTGGTCGTTATCCACCACGACCACTTCCCTGTTATCACCCAGAATCTTGGTACCCAGAGCGCCCAGGAGGATGCTCTTCAGGTCAATGCCCATACCGGCGGAAATACCTTCGGTAATCTGGGTGGTGCTGTTGACGATGTCGCCCACCAGCTTGGCGGAGTTGCCTTCGCCGTACATGGTGATCTTGTCGACCTTGCTCAGAGGCTCAGCGACGTTCTTGGCGATCTCAGGCAGAGCGGCCATGATCATTTCAACCACTGCGGCTTCGCCGTACTTCTTCATTGCCTCGGCCTTCTTGTCGATACCTTCGGCTTCTGCCAGTGCCTTGGCACGGATGGCTTCTGCCTCTGCCTTACCGACGGCTGCGATACCGGCAGCTTCCTGCTCACGGGCAAACTTTTCCGCTTCTGCCATCTTCATGGCGGCGAGAGCTTCCTGCTCCTGCTCGAAGCGTTTGGCTTCTGCTTCCTTCTGGCGCTTGAACAGCTGGGCCTGTGCCTCCTGCTCCTGACGGTAACGCTCTGCGTCAGCCTTGGCGCGGATCTCTGCATCCAGAGTCTGCTTCTTGACTTCGACCTCACGGGCCTTCAGCTCGGCTTCACGCTCTGCCTTTGCAATGTTTGCATTAGC
Organism: Acetatifactor sp.; assembly: GCA_045124375.1. Classification (GTDB taxonomy): domain Bacteria; phylum Bacillota; class Clostridia; order Lachnospirales; family Lachnospiraceae; genus Acetatifactor. Next base: position 369 of record JBGVLR010000073.1, on the reverse strand, counting down.
AGAGGTAATTTCGATAGTCTTACGCTGTTCCTGCTCCTGAATCTTATAGGCTGCATCGGCTTCTGCCTTCTTAACGTCGGACTGCTGCTTCAGCTCTGCCTGGCGGATTGCCAGAGAAGTCTGCTTCTCAGCAATCTCCATATCAGCCTGGACGCGGGCATCGTTGGCTTCCTTGGCTGCCTGAGCCTGGGAGATGGCGATGTCACGGTCAGCCTGAGCCTTGGCGATGGCTGCGCCCTTCTTGATCTGGGAGATGTTGTCAATACCCAGGTCTTCAATGACGTTGTTCTGGTCAGAGAAGGACTGGACATTGAAGGAAATCATTTCCAGACCCATCTTCTGCAGGTCGGGAACTGCGTTCTCCTGGAC
>JBGVLR010000072.1:0-12210 GCA_045124375.1 Acetatifactor sp. | reverse complement strand
ACATATGTGCTGGATGAAAACAGACAGCCGGTGATTCCGACTGCATGCGGAGAGCTTTATATTGCCGGGGAATGCCTGGCGGCAGGATATGTGTCCCGTCCGGACCTGACAGAAAGTGCATTTGTGGAAGATATTTATTTTCCGGGAGAGAAGATGTACCGCAGCGGCGATCTGGTCCGCCTTCGTCTGGATGGAAGATATGATTTTATCGGACGGAAAGATGCTCAGGTGAAATTAAACGGTCAGAGAGTAGAACTCAGTGAGATTACAGGAGCAATATTGGAATCGGGATGTGTAAAGCAGGCTGCCACGGTGGCTGTGCGTAAAGAAGATGGTTCTATGGAGCTGTGCTCGTTTTATGAAGCAATGAAACCGGAGACTGCACAGGAGGAAATCCTGGGTTATCTGCGCCGGGTGCTTCCGGTTTACATGATCCCGTCACGTATGTTAAGCATGGAACAGTTGCCCGTGACGGCTACGAACAAGATAGACATGCAGGCGCTTAAGAAGCTGGCAGAAGAAGGGCTGGAGCATCTCTGTGCAGAAGAGAGGCAGCCGGTGGCGGCGAAAGCAGACATGCTCAAACCGGTCGTAACAGAACCGGTCGTAACAGAATCGGTCGTAACAGAATCGGTTATAACAGAACCGGTCGTAACAGAAGAATCAACCGTTACAGTCACAGTGGATTACGTTTTATCTGCCTGGAACAGTGTTCTGAGTGTTCCGGCAAAAGATCCGGAAGTATCCTTCTTTGAGCAGGGGGGAACTTCTATGGGAGCATTAAGTGTATTGAGCCATTATTATAACGATCATCTGGAAATGGATCTGTCGGATTTCTATGAGAATCCTACAGCTGTGCAGCAGGCAAGACTTTTAGGCCGGACAGGTGAGAAATCCCAGGAGGGTAATGCCGATCAACGCGGGCAGTTATCCTGTCAGGCTTTAAAAAGAGAAAAGGATACAGAAATTAAGGTGGAGTGGTCACTGGAAAGTGAGCCTGTAAAACCTGCTGCCGAAGAAGAACAGCCGGATAAGGATGCTGTATTAGTAACCGGAGCCACGGGATTCTTTGGTGCGCATCTGGTAAAGGAACTGCTGATGAATGGGCAGCAGAGAGTTATTTGTCTGATGCGGGATGGGGATGAAGAACGATTGAAGCAATGTCTGTCCTGGTATTTTGGACAGGGACTGATCGCCGGTGCAGCCAATCGTCTCGTAACAGTAAAGGGAGATATTGCACTGGAACATCTGGGAATGACGGATACGGATTATAGGCAGCTTGCCGGTGAAATCTTTGAAATTTATCATTGCGCAGCGGACGTACGTCATTATGCAGCAGATGAGGAATGCTACCTCAATACCAATACCGGCGGTACAGCTAATATGCTGGAACTGGCCCGTCTGGCTCAGGCTTCTTTTTATCATATGTCTACCTGCAGTGTCAGCGGTGAGCAGCTGAAAGATGACAGTGAGGCAAAGGTATTTACTGAGAAAGATTATGATATCGGTCAGGTCTGGGAGGATAATATATATGTGAAAAGCAAGTTCCTTGCGGAAGGACTGGTATTACAGGCGGCAGAGGAAGGACTTACTGCTAAAATATTCCGATTGGGCAGACTGGTGGGAAGAGCCAGCGATGGTGTATTCCAGAGAAACCCCAAGACAAATGCCTTTTATCTTTTGATGAAAGGATTCTGCCGGATTGGTGCGGTGCCTCAGATGGCGGCAGGGGCGAAAATTGATCTAATGCCCATTGATACCTGTGTGGAAGAAGTACTGGCATTAAAGAACAGTGATGGTATGATCTATCACATTATGAGCCATGATCCTCCGACACTGGAAGAGGTTGTGAATGCGCTGGATGAAAAGATTCAGATTGTCAGTGATTTTGATTTTATCAGAATCTTGGAAGAAAAGAGCCAGAGCCTTGACAGAGAACTTCTGGCGATGATGCTGAATTACTGGCGTAATCTCAGAGTGAAAAAACAGTCAGTCAGCATTACAAACACGCTGACAATGGAAGCATTGTCAAAGGCTGGCTATTGTCCGAAGAATCCGTCACTGAAGCAGATACTGCAGAGCTTTTCCATGTAGGATTCTTGGTTGAAAAGGGGAACAAAAGATGGTTTCAAATTTGTCTTTATGTATTTTTACATGTACATTACTGGCTATTGCAGTATTTTCCGTATGGAGTATCCGTATCAAGAGAAAAAGATATCTGCTGCATAAATTATTTTTGGGATTAGGGCTGGCTTATGCCAGCTGGGTGATCCCGCTGATATGTGTCCGGTTTGTTGATCCTGAAAACACAGAGCTTATGTTTTTCCTGGATTGTCTGATGCAGCCGGGTGGGGCGCTGTGTGCCCCGTTTTATCTTTGCATAGCGATTACTTTTGTGGAAGGATATGAGCATATGCAGAGGTGGATGAAAGCATTATTCATTCTTCCGGTTATTACAATTCTGGTGGATTGGACGAATCCTCTGCATCATCTGCAATATGTGAAATTTTCTGTGGTCAGAAGTGAAATCGTGTTTGGACCGTATGTATATATAAGCGGAGTAGGAAACTACATTTATCTGATCTCAGCGGTTATCTTTATGTTTCGGTTTGCATTGAAGAACAAGACATTGCTTTATTGGAAACAGTGCATGTTGTTTGCAGTGAGTGGCTTGTGCCCGCTGGCCGTCAGTGCCTATGCAACGTTCAGCGGGCATGATGTTCCCATAACAGCAACGCCCATGAGCTTTCTTGTAACGCTGATCTTCAATGGGATAGCTATATATCAGCTTCACATGCTGGATATCGCACCGATAGCGACACAACATATTCTGGACGGAATATCAGACGGTTACCTGATATTAAGCGAGACAGGGCTTGTATTAAAATATAATAAGCGTTTTGCGGCTTTGTTTGCTAATGATTTTGGAATTGTTGAAAATCGTCATTTGAGAGACTGTGTCAAAAAAGAAGACATTGCAGGTAAGACGGCTGTTTATAATATGCTGACAGCCATGGAATCCAGCAGACAGGATGGTACATTGATCTCATATGAACAGGCAGTTACGGTGAGTCAAAGCGGAAAGATTAAGAAGAATTACTTTGTGGTAGATGTGTCACCGCTTGAAGTAAATGGTCAAATATCAGGGTTTGCCGTATTGTTCAAGGATATTACTCAGCTTAGAGAAAGTATGCAGCGCCTGCAGGATAGCCAGGAGAGGATGATGGAACAGGAACGTCTTGCGTTTCTGGGGCAGATGATCGGTGGATTGGCTCATAATTTAAAAACACCGATCATGAGTATATCGGGATGCATTGTAGCTGCAGAGGCACTGGTGAATGAGTGTGAAGAGAGTCTTTTGGATGAACAGGTGACAGAAGAAGATTATCGCGAAATCTATCAGGAGATCAGGGAGTGGTTTCAGAAAGTGAAGGACTCAACAGCCTACATGTCGGATATCATCACTGCGATTAAGGGACAGGCTGCTAACATCAGCACAGATGAAGCTTCTACGTTTACTATGGATGAAATGCTGAAAAGAAGCACTTTGCTGATGCGCCATGAACTGCTTAACAGCGGCTGTCAATTGAAGGTGGAGTGTAATCCGGGAGAAGAGATCTCATTGCGGGGAGATATTAACAATCTGATTCAAGTGGTTAACAATTTGTTGTCTAATGCGATATATGCGCAGAATCAGGTGGGCGGCGGAGAGATCGAGATAGAGATTACTCATGACAGCGAAAATCTGAATCTTATGGTGAAGGACAGAGGAACAGGGATCAGCGATAAGGTAAGGGAGAAATTGTTTAAAACCATGGTTACCAGTAAAGGAACTATGGGAACAGGATTGGGACTGTATATTTCCAACGCGGTTATCAGAGGTAAATTCAGGGGAACAATGTGGGTAAAAGATCGAGAAGGGGGAGGAAGTGTCTTCGGTATTTCCATACCGTTGGAACTGGTACATATTAAACCGGCAGTGGTCAGAAGTGAGGACAGCAAAAGATGAGAAGGAGTAATCGTGTAACCCAAAACCAGATATCGATATTGACATTGGATGATGATCCGATCATTACGGATACCATTCGGGCATACTTTCGTCGTTCCGGCTATCATGTAGATATAGAGAACGACCCCAACGCAGCAATTGAAAGAGTTCGCAATGGAAAATATGACATATTGCTGCTTGATTTCCTGATGACTCCTATCTGCGGCGATCAGGTTGTAGAGGAAATCAGAAAATTTAATCAGGACATTTATATTATCCTGCTGACAGGTCACAAGAGTATGGCACCTCCCGTGAAAACGATCAGACAACTGGATATTCAGGGATATTATGAGAAAGATGACCGTTTTGACCAGCTGGAGCTTCTGGTTGAGTCATGCGTCAAATCAATCCGGCAGATGCGGACCATTCGGGAATATCAGGCAGAGTTAGTAGAAGCTTATATGCAGACGATTGAAACCTTGCGGTATGTTGTTGAGACAAGAGATAAGGAAACACGAGGTCATTCGGAACGTGTATCCAGTCTGGGAACGGCTTTGGCGCAGGAAATGGGAATGAGTGCATCGGAAGTTGATATGATTCGTGTGGCAGGTTTATTCCACGATATCGGAAAAATAGGAGTACCTGATGCCATATTATTGAAAAACGGACCTCTTACACAAGAAGAATTCAGGGAGATTATGAAACATCCTGCAGAGGGTGAGAAAATTTTAGCTACATATACTCCTTTTAAAGAGATTCTGCCGATTGTCAGAGGACACCATGAAAGATATGACGGGAAAGGCTATCCGGACGGGATAAGCGGAGACAAAATCTGTCTGGGGGCAAGAATCATTGCGGTAGCAGATTCCTTTGATGCAATGATTTCGAATCGTACTTACAGACGGGGCTTAAGCTTTGAACGAGCGATAGAAGAATTGTGTAAAGGAAAAAATACGCAGTTTGACGGGCGGATTGTGGATACCCTGATGCAACTGATAGATAAGAAAGGTCGTGCGCAATTTGAAGCAAAGTTTTGCGCTCATACAGAACAGATAAAGTAAAAGGAGAATCTTATGAAAAATTACCCTCTTTATAAGGTAGAGTACTATACCCGATTTCGGGATATGATAGAAGGAATAGCAGAAAAGTATGATCAAAAACCTGCAATTTCCTGGTTTACAAGAAAACAGGAAGAAAAAGGTGTCACATTTCGTCAATTGCGGGATGATGTAAGATGTTTACAGGAAATGATGATTCAAATGGGGCTTGCAGGAAAACATGTAGCAATCGTAGGCGAAAACAGCTATGAATGGCTTCTGGTATATTTTGCAGCTGCCTATTGCGGAAGTGTTGCTGTCTGTATCGACATTGAGCAGCCGGATGAAACAATCTTGCAGATGCTGGATATGGCAGATGTCAGTGCAATCTTTTTGTCACCGGCTTATATAGATATCTGCAGTCAATATGCCGGTCACAACAAAAATATGTTTCTCCTGTCCGATAAGCCGGAGAGTCTTGCAACGGTACATTCATTGATTGAACAAGGTGAGGCAATACGGCGGGAAGGAAGAGAAAATAAAGAGATTGAGAAGCAAGTGCAGCCTGATGCAACAGCTGCAATTGTATTTACTTCCGGAACAACCAGTTATTCCAAGCCGGTTATGCTCAGCCAGAATGCCATACTTACCAATGCATCAGATGCGCTTGCCAATGTTTCCATAGGAGAAAGAGCATTTACGTCCCTGCCGTTTTATCATACATACGGCTTAACATGTTCTGTATTGTCCATGTTGATTCCGGGAACACATTTATATATCAATGGTAATATGAAGACTGTGATGAGGGATCTGCAGTTAGCCAAGGCTCATACCTTGCTGACGGTACCGCTCATGCTGGAGACCATTCATAGTAAGATCTGGCTGAATGCGGAAGAAAATGGAAAGGCGGAAGGTCTTAAAAAGCTTTTTTGGATCAGGAAGCTTTTGTTTGCGCTGGGATGTAAAAAGAGTGGGAAAACCCTGGATGCGATCAGAGAAAAAACTTTGGGTACGATTAAGCTGATCATTTGCGGCGGTGCGCATATGAGCAGTGAGATTATGGAGGAATTTCATTATATGGGAATTACCATGCTTCAGGGTTATGGTATTACAGAGTGCGGTCCACTGGTCAGTGTTAATAGAAATGAAGCCAACAAATTTGATTCTGTTGGTCTTGTCATGGCAAATACCGAAGTCAAGATTGAAGATGGAGAGATTCTTGTTCGTGGTAAGAATGTGATGAAAGGCTATTATAAGATGCCTGAATTAACGGAACAGGCCATGAAAGGAGAATGGTTCTGCACAGGAGATATGGGAGAAATCGATAAAGATGGATTCCTGCATATTACCGGAAGAAAAAAGAATCTGATTGTATTTAAAAATGGAAAAAAAGTATCTCCTGAAAAACTGGAAGAGAAGATAAAGAATATTTCGTTAGTACAGGATGTCGTAGTTTATGGCGCAGCCAGTGGAGTATCAACGGATGATGTACAACTGGCTGCAAGTATTTATCCGGATAAGGTTAGGACAGAAGGGATGAGATCTTACGAAATTCTGGAGCACTTACAGGCAGAGATTAATAAGATCAACAATGATCTTCCGATTTATCAGCAGATACAGATGATCAATATCAGAGAGCAGGAGTTCTCCAAGACTGCTATGCAGAAGATTAAGAGATATGAGGTGTAAGAGGATGGAAGAGAAGCTTTTTTTATTTATTCAGAATACTGTGAACGCAGTGACAGGTAAGAAGGGGCTGACATATGATACGGATTTTGTAAAGGACCTGGGATTGAATTCTTTTGACATTATGAATGTAGTCTGTGCATTTGAGGAATATTTTGACATGGAAATCCCCAATCGGGATGTATGGCAGCTTCGTCAGGTGAAGGATGTCATAGAGTATATGATTAAAAAAGGTATTACTGAGGTATGACAGAAGAAGTTACTGTCCACTCCGCGCCATTTGCAAAGCCGCACCTGCGGTGCTCTCCGCCGCTTTGCGGCTACCTTTGCTCATAAACCGGCGCTCCCTTCGTCAGCCCAGGCAGGTAAAGCCGCATGCAAGCATGCGCTTTTCCTGCCCGTAGCTGACGAGTGAACTGTAACGAGAAAAATTTGCAAAGCAGAACAGCCTTTAAGAAAAACTTAAGAAAACATTAGGAGATTCCTTATTGAGTCACGCTGTTAAATTTGATATAGTAATATGGTAACGAAGTAAAGAGAAACAGCGGGTTTCACAGTTCAGGAAGGAACTGAAGTAGTATGAGAAGGCGAAAGAGTGAGGAACTGGTTCCTTTCAGTCAGAGTGATCGAACCATATATCTGGAGAAACGGGGTAGGAGGAACCATAAGCCGATGATATCGGTTGTTTTTATTGCACTGGGAATTTTGTGTATTCTATATTGTATTGGTATAGGCCTTTTCATGGGATACGGCACTAAATTTTTTCTCATATGGGGAGCAGGCGGCGTGTGTCTGACAGCGCTTGGATTGCTTATCAGACAGGAAAAATGGATGAATGTTCTGCCGGGCTGGCTGAAAAATGGAGCAACTATCATAGGAGCAGTCTGTCTGATCATTTTCCTGATCGTAGAAGGGTTGATCTTGTCACAATTCGGGGCACAGTCACCTGACGGTGCAGACTATTGCATTATCCTGGGGGCCCAGATGAAGAGCCACGGTCCCAGCGATGTGCTGCGCAGGAGACTGGATACTGCTGTTAAATATTTGGAAAAGAATCCGGATACGGTGGTCATCGTATCCGGCGGTCAGGGGGCCAATGAACCTGTGACGGAAGCTCAGGGGATGTATGAGTATCTGGTGGAGAAAGGTATTGACGGGGAACGGATCATACTGGAGGAAGAAGCAGGGAATACCCGGGAAAATCTGCAGTACAGCGGTGATTTCCTTGATATGACACAGGATTCGGTAGTGGTGGTGACCAATAATTTTCATGTGTTTAGGGCAATAGGGATTGCACAGAAGATGGGGTATGAGAATGTGAGCGGACTGGCAGCAGATTCGTATCCGCTTATGATACCTAATAATCTGTTGAGAGAATTCTTTGGAGTGATTAAGGAGCTGCTGGTAGGAAATTTGTAAGGAGCGTTTTTGCCAATGGCGCAGAGTAAACAGTAAGTGTATAAGTGCAGCAGCTGCATAAAATATAAAGGAGTGTAAGGGATTATGGATATTCAGGTAGGAGATGTATTAAAGTTAAAAAAAGCACATCCCTGCGGCAGCAGAGAATGGGAGGTTTTGCGCGTGGGAGCTGACTTTCGCTTGAAATGTCTGGGATGTGAGCATCAGATCATGATTGCAAGGCGGTTGCTTGAGAAGAATGTAAAAGAAATTAATGAAAAAGGTTAAGCCGATGGGTTTGTTTCTTTGAAAAGGAATAGACTGAACAAGGCGGTAAATTTCGGGGCATGTCATAATGGCAGCTCCGTTTTTTTTACCAAGTATTATCTTGTAGTCCTTATGAACTCTTCTTATAAGAAAAGAAATTATTCTTTAAAAATGTAATCAGAAACAAAGAAAAGGTTGAAAAGTACATGAAATGGTGATATCCTATAATAAAAAATACAAGATAAGAAAATGCAAGATAAGAAAATATAAGAAAAAGGAGAAAGATGTGGGAAGTCTAACCAATAAATTAAAAGAGAATATTTTAAGTGGCTTTATGCCAAATGTTATTTATGGAAGAAATGATATAAAAGAAATTATTCAGAAGCAAACGAATATGGTGTTTGGAGTGGATTACCAAGAAACTCATTTTGCTGGAAGTCTTGCAACTCTGGTTAAAAAGGGACAATTAGTTAAAGTTGGGTACGGAAAATATCAGCTGGTATGTTCTGATAAATGTGAGGAAGAAAATCAAGAAGAAACTCAAGAAGAAATGGACGTTTCTCAAAAAATTAATCTCGCAAAAGAGTCAGTAAAAGAAGAATATATATATCTGAAAGAACTTATGAATGGAATAAAGGTATCTTGGAATGATGATAAGAAAAATATTGAAGATATGCTGCTGTTGAAAGAAGTTGCAGAATATTTAGAGAATGTAGTTTTCAGTGAAGAGTTTATAAGAAAAGAGATAATATAAATGTGTGCATATTATTATTTTTTAAATCGCGGCGGCAGCGGAGATGGTTTTAAAGAATTATTAAACGGTGGTATTTTTGTTGATAAGACAAGATTGATAGAAGAAACTAATAAAAGAATATCAACGAAAGAAAAGTGGATTTGTGTCAGCCGCCCTCGCAGGTTTGGCAAGACAATGGCACTGGAAATGCTGGCAGCATACTATACAAAGGGACTTTCTACAGAAGCCTTATTCAGCGGACTGGCAGCAGAAAACTGTAAGACTTTTTACAAACATCTGAATTCACATAATGTTATTTGCATTAATTTCAGTGATTACTTTGATAATAAATGCAGTTTGCAGGAAGGTATTTGTAGAATGGCAAGTCGACTGATAAGCGATTTGAATAATGCTTTTCCGGGTATTATCAATGGTGAAACAGATTTAACTTTGTGTCTGGATATGATCTTTCAGATGACAGGAGAAAAGTTTATTTTTTTGATCGATGAGTGGGATTGTGTATTTCGTGTTCGAAGGGGTAAAAAGGAAGAACATGAAGAGTTTTTAGGATTTTTAAGATTGCTTTTTAAAGATAAACCATTTGTCGAGTTGGTTTATATGACAGGAATTTTACCGATTAAAAAATATAATACTGGTTCTGCTTTAAATATGTTCAGAGAATTTACGATGCTTGAGCCTAAGAGTCTGGCTCCCTATTTTGGATTTACAGAAGAGGAAGTCCGGGAGCTATGTGAACAATCTAATATTGTCACATTGGAAGAATTAAAAGTGTGGTATGACGGATATCATATGGAAGGAATGCATGATATTTATAATCCTCGTTCTGTTGTAGAGGCAATCGGTGAAGGAAAATGCATGGACTACTGGAACCGGACAGGCGGATTTTCAGAACTGGAAGAATACATTACCTGTAATTTTGATGGCTTGGAAGAAGCAGTAACTGTTCTGGTAGCGGGAGACAGTGTACCGGTTAATGTATTGGGGTTTTCAAATGATTTGGACAGCTTTCAGGATAGAGATGAAATATTTACAGCCTTAATACATCTGGGTTATTTGACTTATATTAATGGCAAGGTTAAAATACCGAATAAAGAATTAAGAGAAGAATTTACGAATACCGTAAAGAAATTGCGTTGGGGTGTAGTCTCTTCATTACTGAATCAGTCCAAAGAGTTATTGTATGCAACCTGGAGAGAAGACAGCCAGGCAATAGCCGAAATGTTAGAGGATGTACATGATGAAATGCAGGAATTTAAAGAATACAATAATGAACATACTCTGAAGTGCGTTATACACTTGGCATACTATGCAGCGTTGGATTACTACTCTCTGCAGTTTGAAGCAACCGCCGGAAAAGGTGTGGCGGATTGTCTGATGTTTCCCAGAAAATCTGGTATACCGGGTATTGTTATTGAATTAAAATATAATAAGTCAGCACAGGAGGCACTTACACAGATAAAAGAGAGGAACTATGCAAAAAGACTTGAGACAATAACCAAAGATATTCTGCTTGTAGGAATTAACTACGATAAAAAGAGCAAAAAGCATCAATGTCTGATTGAGAGAGTAAAAATCTGAAAAGTTAATTATGTACTAAAACTAAAAAAAACTCTTGCAAAAAAAGTCGGCTTATGGTATTATATTAAATCGTGATAAACTAAATCCTTGCTCCTGGTAAGTCAGGGGCCAGAGACCAAAAGGAGGTAACAAGCATGAACAAGTATGAATTAGCCGTTGTTGTTAGCGCAAAAATCGAAGATGATGAGAGAGCAGCTGTCATTGATAAGTGCAAAGCTCTGATCGAGAGATTTGGCGGTACCATCACAGAAGTAGATGAATGGGGTAAGAAGAGACTTGCTTACGAAGTTCAGCACATGAAAGAAGCTTTCTACTACTTCATCAGATTCGATGCAGAGAGCACTGCTCCCGCTGAGATCGAGAGCCGCGTACGCATCATGGACAACGTTGTTAGATATTTATGCGTTAGACAGAACGAGGCATAAAGAAAGCGAGACTAAATATGAACAAAGTAATTCTTATGGGACGTTTAACCAGGGATCCGGAAGTAAGATATTCTCAGAATGGCAATCAGATGGCCATTGCTAGATTTTCCATTGCTGTTGACAGAAGATTCAAGCGTGAGGGCGAGCCTGATGCAGATTTCTTCAACTGTACCGCATTTGGTAAACAGGCAGAGTTCGTAGAGCGTTACCTGCACAAGGGAACCAAGATTCTGACCTGCGGTCGTATCCAGAATGACAATTACACCAACAAGGACGGACAGATGGTATATAGTGTTCGTATCATGGTAGATGAAATTGAGTTTGCCGAGAGTAAGAATGCAGCAGGCGGTGCTGATAACGGTTTCGGCGGTAACGGTGGATTCGGCGGCGGTAATAATAATTACGGCGGCAACAGTTACGGTGGTAACAATTTCGGTGGTAACAGTGGTTTTGGCGGCAATAGTGCTCCCAGTGGTGCCGGAGACGGCTTCATGAACATCCCCGATGGTATCGATGAAGAATTACCGTTTAACTAAGTTGATTTTTTAAGAATAGGAGGCACTGACAATGGCTTTTAATAAGGCAGAGAAAACCGATTCTCCAATGAGAAGAAAAGGCGGAATTCGCAGAAGAAAGAAAGTTTGCGTATTCTGTGGTAAAGATAATGTAATCGATTACAAGGACACCAACAAGCTGAAGAGATACGTGTCTGAGAGAGGTAAGATCCTTCCTCGCAGAATCACCGGTAACTGCGCTAAGCACCAGAGAGCACTGACCGTTGCTATCAAGAGAGCACGTCACGTTGCTTTGATGCCGTATACTTGCGATTAAACCTAGTAAAATCAAGGGTTTTAAGGGCATCGGATTTGTGTTTTGACACAAGTTTGACACAATATTAAAAGGAATTGACCAATTATCCGAAAGGGTAGTTGGTCTTTTTTTTATGTGTAGAAATTGGATGAACTGTTAATTCGTACACTTTACTAAAATATTTCCGTTAGTTCGCATACAGATTTTTGGGGATGATTCATGTATAATTGCACCGTAAAATTTGAAAGGAGCAATTATAAGATGAAA
>JBGVLR010000071.1:0-20631 GCA_045124375.1 Acetatifactor sp. | reverse complement strand
TTGCCAGAAATTATTCTGACTTCAATCTGACATTTATGCCAAATCAGGCTATTTCCTGATAATGACCTTGTTTTTTCTCCTTACCTAGGGCTGAACCTCAGCCCAACCCTTAGCAAAATACATTTAACAATTACCTATTATTTCCATTCAGGCTGCCTGACATATTTCATGAACGCAGCCATCGTGTGGGCACCTAATGCCCAGAATAAATGTATTATATCGCATTTTTGGAAAAAAGGATAGTACTTTCACATTTTTTTCAAAAATAAGTTACGTTATCTCCCTTTATTCCGCTTCTTTCAGCCCTTTCACCACATTCTCCACACATCCGTCTTCAAACGGGCAGTCCAGGCCGACTTCCTTTATCATATTCACATAGAAATCACTTGCAGACAGCTTACACAGCTTCAGGTAAGCCGCCCATGCGCTGTCAAAATCTGCATCCATCTTGCCCTTAAACTGCAGTGCGCAGGTCTGTGCCAGGCAGTAATCAATATAATACAGCGGATAATTGTAAATATGCAGCTGTTTCTGCCAGAAGCCACCCTTGTTAAAGAATTTCATATCACCGTAGTCCAGATGAGGCTTATATTCCCGCTCCAGCTTCTGCCACGCTTCTTTCCTCTGAACAGGTGAAAGCCGAGGATTCTCATATACAATATGCTGGAATTCATCCACCATACAACCGTACGGAATAAATGCCACTGCATCCTCCAGATGCATATCTCTATAATCCTGAGCTCTGTCGCCGAAGAACAGCTCCATCCATTTTTCAGTGAAAAATTCCATGGACATGGAATGGATCTCTGCAGTCTCCATGGTAATGTCAGAATGCTCTCTAATAGGGTCCATGCCGGACAGATATCCCTGAAAAGCATGACCACATTCATGAGTAATGACATCCACGTCCCCACTGGTACCGTTAAAGTTGGCAAAGATAAACGGAGCATGATAATCAGGCAGATATGTCATATATCCGCCGGCGCGTTTTGTCTTTCTGCCAAGGACATCGAACAGCTGATTCTCCATCATAAAATCAAAGAATTCCTTCGTTTCGGGAGATAATTCGCTGTACATCTTCTGGCCTGCTGCCATAATCTCCTCAGGTGTCCCCATAGGCGCAGGATTGCCTTCCTTGAAATATACGGATTCATCGACGGCACTTAACTTCTCCAGTCCGAGACGTTTCCTTCTGCGCTCATGCAGTTCCTGAGAATAAGGCACAAGGACCTCTTTAACCTGCCTGCGGAAGTTCTCCACTTCCTCCTTACCGTAGCAGTTACGGTTCATGCGGTAATAGCCGAGCTCCAGGTAATTTTCATAGCCCAGCTTTCTGGCCTGCTCGGTACGGTTCTTCACCAGCTTATCATAGATTTCATCCAGCTTCTCTTCATTTTCACAGAAAAAAGCATCCATCTTGTTCCAGGCTTCCTGCCTTATACTGCGGTCATTGTGCACCAGATACGGACGCAGCAGGGACAGATTCAGTTCTTTTCCATCAAATGCAATCTTAGCGCCGGCGATGACTTTGTTATATTCCATGACAAGGGTGTTCTCCTCCTGCATAAGAGGGATGATCTTCTCATCCATGGATTTCTGCGCCAGCTCCATATTTTTAAATGCCACAGGTCCGATTTTCTCCTCCAGATAAGCACGATAAGGAGAGTCATATACCTTCTTCTGATAAGCTACGATCAGATTGTTCAGTACCGGCTCCATCTCGTCATAATACTCATGCTCCTTATTGTAAAATTCATCGGAAGTGTCGATGTCAAACCGAATCTTCGCAATCGTCATTTGGGTAGACACACGATTGATCAGTTCATAGTACTCTTGATGCACAGCAAACTGCTCCTCGCCGCTCTTGGCTTTGTCGAAGGATTCCATCAACGCCCCAAACTCCTCTTTTACTTTGTCAAAATCCACACGTTTGTATGGCATGTCCTGAAATTTCATGGGTTCTGTTTCTCCTTTTCATTCCTTGGTCTTCCAATACTGTCCGGCATCCCTGAAAGGGACCGCTTTTTCAAAGTATTACTGACTTTTATTATAGCGTAAAAGCTGAGATAATAAAAGTCAATAAAAATATCTACCTTTTTCCTCCACTGGCATTACCCAGTCTCCTCGGTACTATGAAGCTATCCGACTGCCCACCACTCATCCTCCCATCTCCATCTTCTAGTTGATGTGACGTACTTGTTTCCAAGAAGCGATAGGCTGTCCCCAGTTGACAAGTGCTTTGTTAAACTATACGGTATAATCATGCAATAATCTTAAGCATTAACGGCTCCTAATTCTTTCGTATATTTTCTTATGAAATACACGTCACCAATAAACACAATTCCCTCCGCAAACGGCATTGCCAACCACAATCCTGTTGCGCCCAAAAGCATCGGCAGCAGTAAAATCAAACCTCCGCTAATAATTGCTCCCCTTGCGATAGAAATGGCAAACGCTATGCCGGGTTTCATCAGCGACTGGAAATAATACGTTGAAAATACATTCAGCGGCAAAAGGATAAACGATAACGAATACAATCTGATAATACCGGGAGCGATAGAGAGTACTTCAGGTGTTGCATCCATCATTAGATTTACAATCTGATTTGGAAAACACATCATAATGATGGTCCATACAGCTGCAAATCCAACGGAAGCATAAATGGCATATCGTAAAGTCTGCTTGATTCTATCATATAATCCTGCACCCAAATTTGCTGAAAGAATCGGCTGTGCTGCCTGTCCTACGCTATATCCACTACACTGCACACAAGTGCTGAGGTTAACAATAACAGCATAGACGGCCAGTGCATTTGCTCCCATGTATTTCATAATCTGGTTGTTGAGCAGAGCAGTTACAATGCCCATTGCTACATCCACAAAAAATGAAGAAAAGCCTGCTATAATAACATTTTTGGCTTTTACAGCAAAACCTTTGACCCGAACAAGTCGAAGGGTATTCTTTTTATGGAAGAAATGACCGCACATTACAATAAGAGAAATTGTATTGCCCATTGCAGTAGCAAGTCCTGCACCGAGCATTCCCATATCTAATCCGAAAACAAAATATACATCTCCGAAAACATTAAAAATACCTCCGCAAAGAACTGCAAGTGTTGCTAGTCCCGGATTTCCGTCATTACGCAGGAATGCAGCAAAAACCTGTGTAAACAAGTATGTAAAAACAACAAACTTCACAGGTAAAAGGTATTGTTTACACAACGAAATCATCGATTCATCCGCACCAAAAAGGTTGAGAATTGGTTCTTCAAAAAGAAATAGTGCAATCATACATATGCCGGAAAAAATAGCAGCACCGACTACTGCAACCGTAAAATATTCGTTTGCATCCTTATCCTCTTTTCGGGCACGAAGACTACTGAAAAATACACTTGCACCAATACCAAACAGCAAGCCGAGGCTGAATATGATATTCCAAATAGGCGCAATAACAGCCATTGCCGCCGAACCGGAAGGTCCTTCATATTTTCCAATTACCATCGAATCCACAAACCCATATATAATGCTGATGAAAGATGACCCGAAAGCCGCTGCCAAATACTTAATGTACATCGCTCTGATATTGTCTTTTAATAAATTCATTTTATCCTCCTAATCATAAAAACGCCCGGTTATTTTCATAACCGAGCGCACTCGACATCTTCTTCGACTTTGAAGCAATATACTTCATGCACTGCGGTGCATAGTCCTCCGATGACCAATTACAACAATTTATTCATAGTTTCTTTTAGTAAAGTGTAATGCTTATTAACAAGAAAATCGAACATTTCTCGTTCATTATCTGTAAGTGCTAAAAAAGCTGTGTCTTCTGCCTCTATAACAGGTGCAACATAATTTTGACAAAAAGCAACTCCTTTTTCTGTTAGACTAATTGCTTTTTTGTTTCTTGTCCCAGGAATAGGTGGCAGGCAAACCAGACCTTCATTACTTAGCTTATTGACGGTAAAACTCACGGTTTGTTTCGGGTAAAGCCAACACTCAACAATATCATTTTGTGTGCAAATTTCATCTGAACGGCACAAAAAGATAAGAATGTATAATTCCGTATTGGAAATTCCGATTTTTGCAGCAACTTGCTGAAACAGATTATTTTGCAATTTGATATACCTGTTAATTGCATCAAACTGCTCCTTTATTTGCTTTTCCATATCTTACCTCACATCTGCCAACATATCATAGTCCAATGTTGGACTCTTGTCAAGCATCTTTATAAACAAGCTTCCATTCAGCACTCCTTGCAAACAATATATCCTTCACCAAATTCAAATTCATCTCTCAGTATTACTGGGTGTTAATATGTGTGAGGCTTTGAAAAGTTTATTGGGATACCAATGAAGAAATCTATCAGCGGATGAATGCATAGAAAGATACAAACGTATACAAATGGCACCACGCATCTACAATGGTTCAGGCCGTATTAGCTTGCCGGAGGCTGCCGGCCGGCAGCCCAATAGCAAAAACCAGCCGGATTTTTCCGGCTGGTTTTTCTATGTAAAAATCATTACACCTACCATGGAAAACTGCTGCTTTTCTCCTGCCGCACATCATTCAGCTGCCTGTCATATTCCACCACATCCTGATATCCCAGTGCTTCTGCTTCTCTGCGCATCACCTCAAGCAAAATACGGCATCCCTGGTCGTCTTCTTCCAAAATGATTTTCCAGGAGTAATCCACAATCACCTGCCGGCAGGCAGTACGTTTATCCACAATTTCCGCAGGTTCCTCCTGATAAATGTCGATATAGCCGGGGATAACTTCCAGTTTGTCATTATCCATCAGGTATTCAATCTGATCTTCGGCGTCCATGAATTCTTTCCATGAATCACTGTAAGAATTGGTTTGCTCCCCCACGGTTTCCCACAAGGTACGATTGTAAGAAAATCCGGAAGGGCTGACTTCAACATTGACTACCGGCTGGAATCCCAGTTTACATGTCCCCTCCTGCCAGCTTCCGCCGCCCCATTCCTGTGGAACATCCACTTCCTCGCCATCCGACTCACCGCCAAACACCTGCCAGCCGTACTCAGTCAACGTTGGATTACCATCCATCACATCCCAGGTAAGCCCCTGCGGTCCTGCTGCTTTCAGGTCCGTATCCGTGCCGCTCAGCATAATGCCTTCCGTAGAATATAACCAGCCAACAAAATCCACAATCCGCAAAGGATCTTCTGCGCTGCTGCTCACTGCCAGATAGGTTCCCATATTCCCCAGTGAATTGCTTCCATGCGAAACCACTTTCATCTTCTCCACAGGTGCCAGTTCGTAACCGTCCACATCCATTTGCGGCCAGATAGATACCAATGCCTTCTCCTGCTTATAATATTTCACCATCTGTTCATAGCTTACATTCCTGGAATATGGAGCCAGAAGACCGCGCTGATACGCCTCTCTGAACCAGAGAAGAGATTCCATGAAACCGGATTCATCTTCTAAAAGTCCCGTTGCTTCATCCCTTTCGTATACGAGAAAGCCATCTCTTTCCCGACCTTGTACGCCCATAAGATAAGAAACATGATCTAACAGGTCCATTTCCCGATCATTGCAAAGAATAATTCCCTGCTGCCCTGACTTCTTCATCTCTTCCATTACAATAAGAAGCTCGTCCATATCCTTAATTTCCGGCATACCCACCTGTTCATAGGCCTCCCAGTTCAAATAAATACCATATCTCGGAGTATTTTCTTCAGAAGGAGTCTCTGCCGACAACCGGCTGACCCTGGAAGGAATCACATAAATTCCATCCTGCCCCAAAGACTCATTCCACACTTCAAAACCATCCGCATAATCAAGAATCTCCTCTCCCAGAGTCAGTTCTTCCTCCAGATAGGGTTCCATGTTAAGCAGCATGTTTTTCTCAAGCAGACTTTCCGGTGATGTCTGTAAAGAATTGCATACAAATAAATCGGCCTGTTCCAGGCTGTCCTCCGCTCCCGTATCCAGAAAATTCAGCTGTATGTTAAATCTGTCTTCCAGAATCTTCGCATACCAGCCCGTCTGCATTCCCTGATAATCAGATGTCTCATCATATACATCTACCACAACCGGCTCCTGATATGGCTCCTCTTCTTTCGTACATCCTGTCATCGTCAGTAAGCCTGCTGCCAGTACAGGCAGGACTATGGATTTTCTCCATTTCATACTTCTCGTCCTCCAAAGTTATCCGAGCCCTAAAAAGGGCTGTCTTTCTCCAAGCATTACCGCTACCTATATAAGGTTAAAAGCTTGTACCGTAAAAGTCAACCAAAAAAACTATAAAAATATGTCTCCATAGAAATAGAATATTGAAATATATCAAAATAAGGAGTAAAATATTTGTGGGATTTGTAAATATTATAACTGTTTTTGTTCCGGAAAGAGTTTAATATTTACTTAAAAATTTAATACTTAAGAAAGTATGAGGGATTATCATGAAAAATTGTCAAAACAAGTGGATACGTGCCGCTATTCCGGCACTTCTGCTGCACTGTAGTATCGGTACTGTTTACTGCTGGTCTATTTTCAGCCAGGAAATCGCTGACTATATCGGCCACACCAAGAGCGCCACTGAATGGGCATTCAGCTTCGCAATCTTCTTTCTGGGCATGTCCGCTGCATTCCTTGGAAACGTTGTAGAGAAAGACATTCACAAATCTTCCCTGATCGCTGCTATCACCTTTGCACTGGGTATGGCAGGCACCGGCTTCTTTATTTATTATGGTGGCCAGCACCAGGGAAGTGTACTTGCCTTGATTGGTATTTATGTATGCTACGGCTTTATCATGGGTATCGGTCTTGGTACCGGTTATCTTTCTCCGGTTAAGACTCTGATGCTCTGGTTCCAGGACAGAAAAGGTCTGGCTACCGGTCTGGCTGTTGCAGGCTTCGGTGCAGCTAAGGCTATCGCAAGCCCTATCATGCAGGCTCTGCTTGAGAATCTGGGCGAAGGCGGCATCTATAAGATGTTCTGGATCCTGGCTGTTGTTTACTTTATCATGATGTTTGTAGGTCACCTGCTTCTGGCGAAACCTGCCGGATGGCACGAGCCTCAGAAGACAGAAAAAGGACAAGGCACCCTTGCTGTGATCAAATCCAAACCCATTGGTACATATATCGGAATCTGGCTTATGTTCTACCTGAACATCACCTGTGGTCTTGCACTGATTTCTCAGGAAAAGATGATTGTAAAATGTATTGGTCTTGCAGGTGCAGCCGGTATCATTTCTACCGTATCAGCTATCTTTAATGCAGGCGGCCGTCTGGGCTTCTCTGCATGGGCTGACACTATGAAAGACAGAAATACCATTTATAAGCTGATCTTCATCCTGTCAATTGCATTTACCGGTCTGGTTATCCTGACAAGCGGTATCAAGAACGGTAACGGCAATATGTTCCTGACTATTCTGGTTCTGTGCCTGATCTTCGTTGTAAATGCAGGCTACGGCGGTGGTTTCTCCAACGTACCCACCCTGCTTTCCGACCACTACGGAATGGGCAATATCAGTGCTATTCACGGTCTGACACTGTCCGCATGGGCTATTGCAGGTCTGACTGGTAATCAGATGGCCACCTGGATCGTAAATCATTTCGGAAGCTTTTCCGATGACGGACACGGCAACATGATCAACCCTGTGGGTTATCAGACAGTGCTGTATGTGACTCTGGTGCTGTACATTGTAGCACTGCTTTGCAGCTTGTTCCTGATTCCTAAGGCTAAAAAGGAAGCAAAATAAAGCCTGAGGCAAAAAAGAAAGATTAAGAGGCAGGCAATTACACATTGGGGAGAAAACTCTCTTCGTGTAATTACCTGCCTTTCAACATCTCTAAATCTCTGTATAGGCTTTTGAACCACGTTTTGACATGTTCAATGAAAGTAACAAAGGATTTATCTTATTTAACGGAGGTTCCTTATGAAAAAACAGTTAATTTATGCCGTAATCTATCTTGTATTAGGTTTGTCAGCAATGCTGATTACACCATTACTTGTAAAAGTCATCAGGAAAGAAAAAGAATGAAGCAAAAATGCTATCCGGGTTACCTGATAGCATTTTTGTTTAAGGGGGCTCCTGAATAGTTAAGAGCTTTAAATGTATTCCATGCGCTCAAAATATTTCAGCACAATAGGAGCACAGTTTTCGATACCCAGAGTGGTGGTATCCAGGATCATATTATAGTTGTTGACATCGCCCCAGACTTTGCCGGTATGTTCGTAGTAGTAGTCTGAACGGGTTCTGTCATTCTTCTCCAACATGGTCTTGGCTTCCTCATAAGGGAGAGATTCCTTTTCCATGATGCGTTGAATACGATCTTCTTTGGCAGCGCTGACGTAAATGTTGAATACATTAGGCTGCTCCTTCAATATTTCGGAAGCACAGCGTCCCAGGATGATACATGGCTTCTTTGCCAGTTCTTTAATAATCTCCGCCTCTCCTGCGAAAGTGTGACCTTCCATCTCATGTTCGATATAAGCCTTATCATAGACAGGCAGATCCAGTTTCTCGGAAAGCTCCTTGGCAATAAGACTTGCTCCGGTACCGTATCTTCTGCTCATAGTGATTACCAGTTTCATAATGGACCCTCCTTTACTGTTAAGAAGTATGATTCTAGTATACCCCAATGAGCAGAAAACTGCAATATCTGATTAGAAGTAACAGTTCAGACAACCCTGGACGTAGGCGCACAAATCATGCTCGCATGATTTTTCGCTTACGTCCAGGGTTGTCTGAACTGTTACGATTAGAAAACGCAATCCCCTACTTTCTCATACCCGTTGGTCCTGGAGAAAGCCACAACACTCTGCTGTGTCACAATATAGAAATAGTCTCCCGCATAAAGTCCCCTCACACATTCTGCATTGTCCCCAAGCTCCGTTGCCAGAAGATTTTCAAGTTTTCCGTTCTTCCACTGATAAAGCAGATAGGTATTTTTCTCTGTCCTGTCATATTCTGTCACGACAAACCCGATCAGGTTGGCTCCGGTATCCGCCAACACCGTTTTATACTGATTCAAAGCCGGGCTGTAATCGGCATTTGTAATGCAGACACTGTCACTGACGCTCAGATTCACAGGATCAGAGATATCGAACATAGACAATTTGATCCCTTGTCTGGAACCGGTATCAGGGTCAGTCTCATAACCGATTCCGAACATTTTACCTTCCGTCCACATGTGCAGATAATCAGAATAACCGGTAATTTTCAGTTCGCCCAAGATAACAGGGTTGGCAGGGTCTGATAAGTCTGCCGCAAAAAGCGGGTCCATATTGCGATACGTTACAAAATAGGCCATATCTCCCAGGTATCTGGCTGCATACACCGTCTCCCCCGGTGCGATGCCTTCCAGTTTGCCGGTCAAGGCCAAATTTTCATCCAAAATATACAGGCTACTTCCCTCATTCGTACTGTTGCTGCAGGTCAGGATACGAAGCATTCCCTGACTTTCATTTACCGCAAAGGTATCCTGTACACTTCCTTTTACAGAGGTCGCACCTACTGCATTGATAACACCGTCCTGCAGAGTGAACTTGGCAATTTCGGTGGAAGTGCTGTTCCTCCACTGGGTATGGTAAAGATATACTGCCTCTGTACTTACATAGATATCCACATTATTATTGACGATCATTACGTTATCCACAACTGCTTCCGGCTGATCCACATCTACGGAAGCAATGATCAGGCTGCAGCTTCCGGATTCCGGAATGTATATACAATCAGCTGCAATGCGCTCTCCGCCGGCAAGGGGTACCCAGTCTTCCTCTTCTCTGGTGCTGTTTCTGCATTCCTCGCTCATCAAATCCTCCGTAAACAGATAAACCACATCATCTATTTTACGTGAGGTGTAATAATATCCGTCTAGGCCAACAGTCCCCAAAAGTTCAGGTTTTCCCGGATTCTCCACAGAATATGTGTACAGCTTTGTCTGTAAACTTGTCACCGTACGATATTTCTCTGTCCCTATGACATTGACACCTGCTGCCCCTTGCTTTTCACTGGAGGAATCCACAGAGTTATCCTCTGTCGTCTGATACACTTCTCTCAGCTGTGTCTCTTTTTCCTCCGCAATGACCAATAACTGATCGTCATCCACATAGATCTCCACAATATCTGAGGAAGCATTGGAAGTAGGAAGACTAAAGTCGGTCAGCAGTTCAGGCTTTCCTTTCGTGATATCCAGAATAAAAATCCTGTTATTGCTGACAATGTACAGGCAGGAGCCGTCTGTCTTCACAATATCACTTTCATCTACGCCTTCGGTCTGCAGATTCGTTGTAGAATAACCGACACTTTCCTCCTCTGCCGTTTCCATATAAGCTGCGCCATCTGCCGTTGCACCGGACATCTGTTTTTCCAGATCTCTTACACTGCTAGATGCTATGGCATCATTTACTACCATATAGTAATATTCGATCTGGTCTATGACATCGTACACCTGACCATAATCTGTCGCCACCTTATACAACTCTCCGGCGTCTTCCTTTGGAAGTATTAACCGTTCCTTTGTTGATTCCTGCTTTACTGATTCCTGCTTTTCTGAATCCTGTTCTGCTGCGGTAGTCTTTTCCTCTGAAAGCGCATTCTCAGCCTGCCCAACCACTGACGATTGACTTGCGTCCTGATCAGCTTCCGACTGCCCAGGCATAGCCGCCTGACTTACCACCTTGTCCGTTGCCGACTGCGCCGCAGCCTGCTCCGTCTTAGAATCCGAAAACACAATTCCCTGCTTTACTCCGCCAAACAGCACAAAGCTGCACACTGCCACCAACACTGCCGCGCTGGCCGCATAACCAATATAAAAATTCCTTCTGCCCCGCATGCGGCTCTTCTTACTTTTCTCAAACAAGACATCTGCCTGTTTTAACTTTTCCTCTATCCTGTCAGGTTCCAGTGCTTCCGGTACTTCTACTTTTCCTGCTGATTCCCGGATACATTCCCTGATATCAAAATCTTTCATATGCCACCTCCCGGCTTTGCAGCTTCTCTGCCATCTTCTTAAGCGCTCTGCTTTCCCTGGTACGGACCGTATTGTGATTCATGTGAAGAATCTTTGCGATTTCCCTGCTGGTATAACCGCCAAACACATGCATACTGACGATCAGGCGCTCCTCATCTGCCAGCTCCCCGAATACTTTCCGGACATGCAGGCTCTCCGCCAGCTCCTCCTCATGATAGACTTCCGCTTCCACGTCTTCCAGATTCACATGCTTTCTGGTATATTCTTTCAGCCTGTCTTTACATTTATTGGACAAAATCCGGAAGATCCACGCTTTAAAAGCATCCGCACTGCGCAGCTTATGTATGGAAGCATATGCATCCGTTACCGCTTCGCTGACTGCGTCCTCCGCATCTGTTTCATTTCGCAGAGTATACAGCGCGAACCGATACATATCTTTATACACAGCTTCATAAAGCCTGGCAAATGCATGGGCATCTCCCGCTCTGGCAGCTTCCACCCAATCCTGATACTGATCCATTTCTTCACCTCTCTCATTCGTTACGATACCGCTGTTATGAAATAGAGCGGCTGCATCGTAATTTTTTCAGGGTACCGGTATTCCCTTTTCGGTGTTCATAAATATAGTCTCTCATGAAATCACTTTTGTTTCAAGAAAATAATAAAAAGGATTCTTTCCCGACTTTGGGCATTAGAACATTAATTTACAGGTACAGAAGCTTGAGAAATGTATCTGATTTGTGCCATTTACTCATATAATATTATAGAAATAGGGAAAATAGCTTTTCTGTGCTGGTATTGACTTAAGGTAGATTTTAGAACAGATAGCATTGAATGCTATCTGTCGAAACTGTTGAAAATCAGGCTTTTACAGCAGATAACATTGAACAAATCTAAGTAGCTATCCGCCGGAATTGCTCAAATTCAGGACTTAGGCTCAGATAGCATGGAAGAAACTAATGTAGCTATCTGCCGAAACTGCTCAAATTCAGGCCTTGGGCTCAGATAGCATGGTAGAATTCAAAATGGTTATCTGCCGAAACTGCTCAAATTCAGGACTTGGGCTCAGATAGCATGGTAGAATTTAAAATGGCTATCTGCCGAAACTGCTCAAATTCAGGCCTTAGGCTCAGATAGCATGGTAGAATTCAAAGCAGTTATCCGCCGGAATTTCTCCAAATCAGGCCATTACAGCAGATAGCATGGAAGAAACTAATGTAGCTATCTGTCGAAACTGCTCAAAATAAGGCTTTGGGCTCAGATAACATTGAACAACTCTAAGTAGCTATCCGCCGAAACTGCTCAAATTCAGGCCTTAGACTCAGATAGCATGGAAGAATTCAAAGCAGTTATCCGCCGGAATTTCTCCAAATCAGGCCATTACAGCAGATAGCATGGAAGAAACTAATGTAGCTATCCGCCGAAACTGCTCAAATTCAGGACTTAGGCTCAGATAGCATGGTAGAATTCAAAATAGCTATCCGCCGAAACTGCTCAAAACCAGGCCTTGGGCTCAGATAGCATGGAAGAAACTAATGTAGCTATCTGCCTAAACTGCTCAAAACCAGGCGATTAAAGCAGATAGCATTGCAGAAATCAAAATAGCTATCCGCCGGAATTTCTCCAAATCAAGCTTTTACAGCAGATAGCATCCAAGAAATCAAAATAGCTATCCGCCAAACTTGCTCAAAACTTACTCAAAATCAGGCCATTTCAGCAGATAGCATCAAAGAAACTAAAGCATTTATCCGCCCGGGCGTGAATGAAAATCTTTTCAAGCCGCCCGGGGCGTTCTCATTACATATATTTCCTATATTACCGCTGTCTATATTTACCGCAGCACATCCCAATTCTCGATCATCTCCAGCGCTATATAGCGGAAGGTACCCTGCCAGCCGGTGCACCATTCGCTGGATACGAAGCAGCGATGGTCGGGGCGGGACCAGCGGGTATGGCGGGCAGATTCATCCTGGCTTCCGGCAGGGCGTACACGTCCTTTGATCACCAGCGTACCATCAGATATCAGCTGCGTGCCGCTGTACCACAGAGCTCTTGCCCTCTGGCGCCACATGTCATTACCGGTGTACTCAGCCAGCTTTAAATATTCCGGTACCCAGTACAGGCCGTAATGATCCAGCGCATTATGAGCGGCAGATACGGCAGTGGAACCATAGGTATCAAAGCCCAATTCTCCCAGCATGGTATCTTCAGAATATTTTACACTGTAATGCCACTGCCAGGTTGCCAGATAGTAACCCAGTTCCACAGCCGCATCCAGATACTTCTGCTCTTTTGTCATCTCGTATACCCTGAGTGCGGACCTGAGAACCGGCGCAGCCGACTCCTTGTCAATACAGTTGGAATCCAGGGCTCCGGCAGTGGTGTAACCGAAGCGGTCGAACTCACTCAGATAGAAGTCGAGTCCCTTAATTGCTGCATCACGATACTTCTTATCTCCTGTGATCTCATAAGCATCCAGCAGAGGCAGCACAATGAAAGTACCGATACTTCCATGACGTGCACTGATGGAACCGTCCAGGAAGTAAGCTTTTGCGAATTCCCCGTTCTCCTGCTGCGCTCCAACGAAGAAGTCACAGAGACCGAAAGCCCTCTTTTCATAGCTGGGGCGCTCGATTCCGGCCTTCTTACACAGCTTGGCAGCACGGAAGAAATAAGTCGCTGCCGTTCCCAGATTGCAGGCATCCAATGTGACAGGAATATCACCGTTTACAGCGGAATCCAGACGCTCCGGTATCTCCATCAGGTGTACAAACATCAGGCCGTTGGGCAGGAAAGCATACTTATCCCAGCTGTCCAGAACACTCAGAGCCTTATCGCGGGCATCTGTATCTCCTTCATCCAGGTACAGGTCCAGCAATGCGCAGGCCTGAGCTGCATTCTGTCCTACCCAGCCGATCTCGATACGAGGAATATGATGGATAAAGGTGCCCTGTGCGTCATTCCAGTTCATTCCGCTGGCAAAACCGGTGATGCCGTTGTACATTCTGTGCCAGAGCTGACGTCTGTACAGCATATCCAGCTGTCTTACCCTCTCCGGGCTGTAAGACATTTTCACCTCACGATGGAAGAATTTCCATGCAAAATCCTGGAGATCCTTTACTTTCTCACGGGGCTTTCCTGCCTCCATTACCATGACGATACCGGTAAAAGTATTTGCAGGCTCCATAGTTCCCTCATAAGGCGGATCCCAGAAGCGCTTCTGCAATACTCTGGGGCCTTCTGTTTCCGGCCAGATCAGCTCCTGAATGATCTCCTCTCCATCAGGATATACGGAACAGCTCATTCCTCCCTCTTCTTCTCCGAAGAGTGCCACTGCATACTTGTCAGATTCTGTATAAGTACAGGCAGGAATGGAGGTACGATGCCATGCATAAACCCATGGCTTTCCATTGTCGCAATATCCATAATACTGTGCGCCGGATCCCCAGCCGTTACCGTTGTAATTCACGGAAGGGACCTGGAAATAACGGGGCTTATACTGCCCACGCAGAGTAAGCTTCATATGATCTACAGGTACTTCACTGGTGCGGGTCCAGCGGAATGACTTCTCATCTATCATTTCAAAGCTGTCCTCGCAGCCCTCCGCGGTCTTTATCGTCACCACATGCTCCCCTCCTGACAATACCTGCCAGTAACCATCTTTCTTTTCAAAAGTGATGTTCATATTTCCTCTCCTTTTATTCATTATCGCAGTACAGACCAGTCTTTAATAGTCTCCAGGGCTATATACCTAAAGGTTCCCTGCCATGCGCTGGCCCACTCGCTTAACACAAAAAATCTGTGGTCCGGACGGCCCCAACGGGTGTGGCGGGCAGATTCATCCTGAAATCCTGCCGGGCGCACCCTGCCCTTTACAACCATAGTTCCATCCGATATCAGCTGAGTATCTCCATACCACAGGGCACGGGCACGCTGACGCCAGATATCGTTGCCGGTAAGCTCTGCCAGCTTCAAATATTCCGGTACCCAGTACAGACCGTAATGGTCCACGGCATTGTGGGCAGTGGACACGGCGGTACAGCCATAGGTATCAAAGCCTACCTCTTCCAGCATGGTATCTGCCGGATATTTTACACTGTAATGCCACTGCCAGGTTGCCAGATAGTAGCCCAGCTCCACAGCCGCATCCAGATACTTCTGTTCTTTTGTCATCTCATAGACCCTGAGTGCAGCCCTGAGAACCGGCGCTGCCGATTCCTTGTCAATGCAGTTGGAGTCCAGTGCTCCGGCAGTGGTGTAGCCGAAACGATTAAACTCATCCAGATAAAAGTCAAGGCCCTTCACAGCAGCATCCCAATATTTCTTATCCCCGGTAATCTCATAAGCGTCAAGCAGCGGTAACACAATGAAAGCACCTACACTGCCGTGACAGGAATCAATGGAGCCGTCCAGGAAATAAGACTTGGCAAATTCTCCGCTCTCCTGCTGTGCCCTGACAAAGAAGTCACAAAGCCCAAAGGCCCTCTTCTCATAGCCGGGGCGTTCAATTCCGGCTTTCTTACACAGTTTGGCAGCACGGAAGAAATAAGTGGCCGCAGTTCCCAGATTGCAGGCATCCAGTGTCACAGGAATATCACCATTTACTGAAGAATCCAGACGATCCGGTATCTCCACCAGGTGGACAAGCATCAGGCCATTGGGCAGAAAAGCATACTTATCCCAGCTGTCCAGAGTGCTCAAGGCCTTATCACGGGCATCGGTATCCCCCTCTTCCAGATACAGATCCAGCATTGCACATGCCTGGGCTGCATTCTGTCCTACCCAACCGATCTCAACGCGAGGCATATGAAGCACATATTGGCCCTGGGCATCACTCCATTTCAGGCCATTGGCAAAACCGGTGATCCCGTTGTACCTTCTGTGCCAAAGCTGGCGTCTGAAGAGCATATCCAACTGTTTTACCCGCTCCGGACTGTAGGGCATTTTCACCTCACGATAAAAGTATTTCCAGGCAAAATCATGCAGGTCCTTCACCTTTTCACGAGGCTTTCCTGCCTCCATCACCATGACGATACCGGTAAAAGTCGTTGCAGGCTCCATACTTCCCTCATAAGGACCTTCCCAGAAGCGCTTCTGCAATACCCTGGGACCCTCTATTTCCGGCCAGATCAGCTCCTGAAGTATCTCCTCCCCCTCGGGATAAACGGAGCAGCTCATGCCGCCCTCTTCCTCTCCGAAGAGTGCCACTGCAAACTTCTCAGATTCCGTATAAGTACAGGCAGGAATTGCTACCCGATGCCATGCATAGACCCAGGGCTTTCCGTTGTCTTCATAGCCGAAATACTGGGCACCCGAACCCCAGCCATTGCCGTTGTAATTTACCGATGGCACCTGAAAATAACGGGGTTTATACTGTCCCCTCAGTGTCAGCTTCATATGATCTGTTGGTTTCTCACAGCTGCGCGTCCAGCGAAAGGCTTTCTCATCCAGCATTTCAAAGCTGTCCGCGCATCCCTGCGGCACCTCAATGGTCAGCACATGTTCACCATTTAACATTACCTGCCAGGCAGCATCCTCTTTTTTAAATGTAATGCTCATAACAAGTCTCCTTATCTCAGCTCGATACTAAAGCTTTTTTCACAGATTTCACCAGGTTTCAGAACCAGGACACCGTTTCTGTCAAACATGGTGGTACAGCCTCCAACATGAACACTGGTGCAGGGTTCCACACATACCACCTTTGCATTTTCATCCGCCATGCTCCAGATTGCCAGATAAGGCATCTGATCCCGATGTATGCGTACTGCATGACCATTCACCTTGTTAGCATATTCCACCCATTCTGACTTAAGGCCCGTTATGCTGCGTGTAAAGTTGGCAAACAGATCATGCGAAAGAGGCCGTTCCTTTCCCTGTACGAAGCCGGGCTGTCTCCAACCAAAGGGATTGAATGACTCCAGCTCCTCCTCCTGCTCGAAGCGCAGGAGATAATCGTCCGGACTCTCTCCATCGAATAAGGGCCAGCGATAAGCCGTATGACACCCGAGGCAGAAAGGCAGTTCCCCATCCCCCGTATTTTTCACCAGATAGGAAACCTGCATAATATTTTCATTTAAAGTGTATTTTACCTGAAGTTCGAAAGCATAAGGGTACATCTTAAGGGTACGCTCATCACTTTTCAGTACAAAGCATACAAAATGATCCCCCTGCTCCAGCACCCGGAAATTGCGGTTCTGGGCGATGCCGTTTAAGGGCATCCGGTAAAATTTATCCCCATCAAAATAGGTATCGCTCAGAAATCTTCCGATGATCGGAAACAATGTGGGAGATGTACGGCCATAGTAGTCCGGATCCCCATCGTAGAGATATTCCACTCCATCCATGCAAAGCCCTTTCAGCTCTGCACCAAACGCATTTACATGAGCAATCACTTTCTCCGATCGAATTATAATATCTTTCATAATATTGTCTTATCCTTTCAATGCTCCGATCATGACACCCTTGGTAAAATATTTCTGTAAAAACGGATATACAACCAAAACAGGTAAAGTCGTAATTACGATCAGTGCATATTTAACCAGGTCAATATACAAAACCATGTCCATACTGATCTCTCCGCCCTGATTTGCAAGCAACTGTCTTACGATCAGCTGCAGAGGATACTTCTTGTTATCTGTCAGATAAATAGAAGCGCTGAACCAGGAATTCCAATGTGCCACTGTATAATACAGAACAAGTACTGCCAGTGTTGCCTTGGACAGAGGAATAAATATCTTAAGTAAAATCTGTACATAACTTCCGCCATCCAGCTGGGCAGCTTCTACAAGGCTGTCCGGAATTGACTGAAAAGCAGTTCTCAAAATGATCATATTGGTGGTGCCGATTGCCCCGGGTATGATCAAGGCCCACAGGCTGTTCAGTAATCCCAGTGATTTAATATTTAAATATGTAGGAACCAGACCTCCCGAAAAGTACATGGTAAACACTACCATGAAAGCGATCAGGTTCTTGTGCATGGGCCCTTTCAGACTTAAGAAAAAGGCCCCTAATGTCGTCATTATCATGTTGATCGTGACGCCGACTATCAATACAAAGAAAGTATTTTTAAAGCCGGATGCAATGAGCGGCATATCAAAAACCATTTCATAAGCATGCAGTGTCAGCGGCTCCAGAGGCTTTAACAGCAATCCTGTATGTGCGAATAAGGCAGACGGGTCACTGACAGAAGCCAATACTACATAAAGAAAGGGATATGCTGTCACCACAATGACAAATATCATAAATATGACATTAAAAAAATCAAATACTTTGCCCGGTGTTATCTTCTTTTTCATGCTGTTTCTCCTACCACAAACCTACGTCTGTTACTTTTTTACTGATCTTGTTAAATATAAAGATAATGATGAAATTGACCACATTATCAAACATTCCCACGGCAGTACTGTAGCTGTACTGACCACTTTCCAGACCGATCCTGTACACATATGTAGAAATAACATCTGATGTCTCATAAATACCGGGATTGTACAGAAGCATTACTTTTTCATATCCTACACTCATGATATTACCGATACGTAACAGGAACATGGTAATGATCGTTCCGGAGATTCCGGGAAGTGTTACATGCAGGGTCTGCTTCCAGCGGCCTGCACCATCGATCTTCGCTGCATCATAGAGCTCCCCGTCAATTCCGGAAAGTGCAGCCAGGTAAATGATAGAACCCCAGCCCACACCGGTCCAGATACCTGATATAATATAAATGGGTGCAAACAGATTCTTATCGGAAAGCAGCGACTGATCCGGATACCCGAACAGCTGCAGGAATTGTGTAATAAAACCATCCGCAGACACAAACTGCTGTATCATTCCACATACAACTACAAGGGAAATAAAGTGAGGCAGATAAGAAACCGTCTGCACTATCCGTTTAAACTTCTGATTCTTAAGCTCATTCAGTAAAAGAGCCAGAATAATAGGTGCCGGGAAGCTGAATATCAGAGAACCGATACTAATCGTCAAAGTATTTCTTAACAATCTCCAGAAATAGTAGGAAGTAAAGAAATCAATAAAATGTTTCAATCCATGATTGGCTGCCCAGGAACTTCCAAACACGCCTCTGCCGGGGCGGTAATTTTTAAATGCGATCAATAAACCATACAATGGCTTATATTTAAAAAGCAGGAAATAAATCACTACCGGAAGCACCATCAGATATGCCATCCAGTACTTTTTCATATCCTTACGGAAACGCACGCCGTATGCCCTTATTTTATTTTTCATACACATTCTCCTAAAAAAGAAGTGCCGTATAACCGGAGATCATACGGCATTTCTTTTACATTATTTAAACTTAGTTGGCATTAAACTGATCCAAAGCACTCTGATAAATCTCGATCATTCGATCAACACCAAGAGATTCCAGGGTTGCCAGATACTCTGTTTCAAAAGTATCAAGAGACTTTGCACCGGTCATATATGCAGCAAGCATTTCCTTTACGTAAGTAGCTACTTCTCCTGAGATCTTGGAGTATTCGTCTGCTTCTTCAATGGTCATGAATACGGATGCGAAGGAAGGAATGCAATAATCTGACCATGTATTCTGAGCCCATCTCTCCTCAGTCACCTTTCTGGTATCGGTCATTGTCTTATCTCTATACTGCTCGATTGCATCTGATGCAATGACACCGGGCCATCTTACTTCGGCAATACGGATATAGGATGCCTGAAGAGTAGAGATTGCGGTCATACCTTCCGGTAAATTGGTAAATGTATCTGCGATCAATGCAGGAGCGTCATTTTCCATCTCATAGCTTGTTCCTTCGATACCATAGTTCATCAAAACGGAACCTGCCTCTGTATAACCATAGTTCAGTAACTGTGCTGCGATTTCCGGATGCTCACAGTCGGTGGTAATGAACATGAAGTACTCGCTTACCTGACCTGCTGTATCTCCTCCTCTTGCTACAGTTCCTTTTTCCTGTACCAGATAAGGAATTCCTACAAATTCAACGCTGGAATCAGGATCTACGCCTAATACCATATTCTTATAGGAGTCTGTATTGGTAGCGTAACCACTGATGATACCGATCTTGCCCTCAGCAACCTTATTTCTTACAGAGTTGGAATCGATGGTAACGATTTCAGGGTCAATCAGACCTTCTGAATACAGCTTATTGATAAATGCAAACACATCCTTGACTTCCTGTTCAGCCCAGCCATAATGAACCACTCCGTCAACCTGATAAAGGCTTCCCTTTACGAGTCCGAAAGCATCTGTAATCTGTCCATTCATGAAACCGCCCATGAAACCACCGAGGCAGGTCTGCCGGAAAATTATATCAGCATTTCTTCCTCCCGGGAAACGAGAGATTTTACCTGCCACCTGGTTATTTCTCCGAAAGCCATGGATAATCGCCTGTATGGTATCCGCAGAAATTTCATATTGACTCTGACCCTCACTTTAGTATTGGGCCTGATGGGCATTGTCGTACTCATTTTCATCAATTACCAGCCTGTTGCAGACCTGCTTACGAGGCTTAATGTCATTCCCGGCGAACGCAATGAATTCTCAAGTATCCTGGCGACCTATGAAAGCCTGAAAAGAGATTATAATTCAGCACGTTCCACCGTACACCAACAGAATCAGAAGGTTTTAAATGACTGGCTCCTTTCCCTGCTCAAGGGACGTATCAGTGAGTTGGATATCCGCAGGCAGAACCTGAT
>JBGVLR010000070.1:0-19683 GCA_045124375.1 Acetatifactor sp. | reverse complement strand
TTGGACTGCTACAAAGGCAAACAGTTGGGTAACGATATCACCAGAAAACCACGCAAACATGGGGCAAAAGCCGAAAAACGCGGCATTTCCAACGAATACGTCTGCATCTGTACCGGCATTCAGCGAGGCGGTGATGCCTATGCAGCTACAATCAACCGCGCAAAACCGGATGCCGAAGAGCTTCAGGCGTTGTTCAACAATCATATTGCAGACGCAACGTTAGTTCTTTGCGATGGTCTCAGAAGTTATAATACACTTCCGGCCATTGCCAACTGTACGGTAAAAGACTGTACTCAGGCAACAGAGAATGAGAAATGCTTTTATCATCTGAACGCTGTAAATGGCTTCCATAGCTTTATAAAGAACCGCTACAATTTCTATCGTGGCATAGCAACAAAATACCTCAATCGATATAATACCTTGTTTTCGGCAGCCTATCGCAATATAGAGGCGCTTATAATACAAGCAAAGCAGGTGCTGCTGAAGGTTGGTATGGTAAATCAATATCATAGCAACAGGCAGATCGGTGAGGAGGGCTTATTGGCAATATAGGTCGACCAACCCATTTACGGACTAACACCTTTGAAATTTGTCCAGGTGTATACAGAAGAAGATGATGTGATCATCGGCGCATTTGCAGATGCTGAGCTCAATCTGGCCACAGCCTGCTGGCTGGAGGTCAATGGAAGAACCGGGGAATATGAGTATTCCTGGACAGATGGCAGCCTGAAGGACACCATTCAGATGGTAGCGGGAGGTGGTGAGACCACCTGGGAACTGGCGGATGCTGCACTGTGCTATGGCTATCAGGAGGAGAGATAAAAGGAATGATGGGAGAGATAAGCGGTACTACATTAGAGTCTCATCTTTATGGAAATTATTGTGTGATCTTTCGCGTAGAGAATGAGGGAGCAAATTGAGTATGAAAAGTAAAACAGAGAAAATTGCAGCAACGTGTCTGCTCATTCTGCTGATCATCAACCTAGTTCCTATTATATATCTGGGCAGATTCAACCATCCCACCGGAGATGACTATTATTACGGCGCAGAAGCCCACATAGTCTGGGAGGAAACAGGTTCTGTCATAGAAACGATCAAAGAAGCCTTAAAAGGTGCAGCTTATGATTATCAGACATGGCAGGGAACTTATTCCGCCATGGTCCTGATGCGGCTGCAGCCTACTGTTTTCAGTGAGAGTGCCTATCATTGGGTGACCTTTGTGATCCTGCTTTTATTGACGGGAGGTATCTTTTACCTGTTAAAACCGGTTATCCGCAGGTGGCTTGGCGGAAGCGCTGCTTCCTGGATGGCGATCAGCTCTGTGCTGACGTTACTTGCGGTGCAGACGGTGCCCACACCGGCTGAGAGCATGTTCTGGTACAATGGTTCCATGTATTACACAGGATATCTGGCGGTGACCTTTTTCTTCTGGGGAAAGCTTTTGCGGTATCTGTTGCAGCCAAGGTTTCGGGACATACTATATATGGCGGTAATGGCTGCATTTCTGGCAGGAGGCAACTATATTTCGCTGCTGCCGAGTATGATTTTGCTGGTGATCGTTACTGCATGGCTGTTTTATCAAAAAGATAAAAAGAGAGGCACAGGAATCGCCATTGTAACTGTGGCCATTCTGGCAGGATTTATAGTGAATGCCATGGCACCGGGAAATGCGGTAAGGCAGAGCGATATGTGGAAGATCCCTGCATGGAAAGCGGTCATCAAGTCTCTGCTTCAGGGAGTGCGGTATCTGGCAGCCTGGGTAGGACCGGGGTGGATTGCTGCAGCAGTGGTCATCACACTATTCCTGCTTAAGATTTATCGAAAGACGGATTTTCAGTTCCGCTATCCTGTGATTGTATTGGGGCTTATTTATGGAATCTTCTGTTCGGCATCCTGTCCCACCTTTTATACAATGAACTCTACAGGACCTGCCAGAGCGGTAGCGGTATGTTACTATGGTTTTATTTTGTTTACTTTTGCAGCATATGGTTATGGTCTGGGATATTTTTATCAGAGAGTGCTGCCGTGGGTACGCGAAAGATGTGCATTGCCGGAAGTATCCGGAAAGGTTAGCCGGAACTTTCGAAAAGTGTCACAGAAACTACCGAAAATATCGGGGAATGCGATGGGCGTTGCCATATTAGCAGCCCTGTTGTTGATTCAGGCGGCAAATGGAAGTCTCGCAGAGACCACATCGGCAAAAGCGTTTCAGTCCATAATATCAGGAGAAGCAGCTGCCTATGAGCAGGAATACCTGGAGCGGCTTGCCATCCTGGAGGATGATACTGTGGAGGATGCGGTTCTTCCACCTTATGAGAATCGACCGCAGTTATTATACGTGGGAGATCTGGCAGCCGACCCACAGGAGCCCGCAAACCGGAAAGTAGCCCTCTTTTATGGCAAGAAAACAGTGTCTGTTTATTGTACTGAGGAATAAAATGTGATAAAATACCAATAATGGTATTCGAACAGGAGGAAAAAAATGTTAAATAATAAATCGATTTTGATTACCGGTGGAACCGGCAGCTTTGGTAAAGCATTTACCAGATACGTGTTGGAGAATTATGACCCGAAGAAAATCATCATTTATTCCAGAGATGAATTCAAGCAGTTCATCATGCAGAATGAGTTTAAGGAGTATGCAGATAAGCTGCGTTTCTTCATCGGTGATGTACGTGACAAGGAGAGACTGACCCGTGCTTTTGAAGGAGTAGACTATGTCATTCATGCTGCAGCCTTAAAGCAGGTTCCTGCCTGTGAGTACAACCCGGCAGAGGCCATCAAGACTAATATCAACGGTGCACAGAACGTGATTGATGCAGCACTGGATACCGGTGTGAAGAAGGTGGTAGCCCTTTCCACGGATAAGGCAGTAAATCCTGTCAATCTGTATGGCGGTACCAAGCTGGTTTCAGACAAGCTGTTCATCGCGGCTAATGCATATGCAGGCAGCAAGGATATCTGCTTCTCTATCGTTCGTTATGGTAACGTGGCAGGCAGCCGCGGTTCTGTAATTCCGTTCTTCCACAATATCATCAAGAACGGCGGAACCGAGCTTCCTATTACAGATTACCGTATGACACGTTTCTGGATCAGTCTGCGTCAGGGTGTGGAACTGGTTATTAAGGCACTGGAAGAAGCTAAGGGCGGTGAGACCTTTATCTCCAAGATCCCTTCCTTTAAGATCACTGATCTGGCACAGGCTATGCTGCCCGGCTGCAATATGCCTGAGGTGGGTATCCGTGAAGGCGAGAAGCTGCATGAAATCATGGTAACTGTGGAAGATTCCATGACTACCTATGAATATGAAAAGCATTACATTGTATATCCTCAGATGGTATGGAGCGCTCACAGAAAGTGTACTCCTACGGGTAAGAAAGTGCCGGAAGGATTTTCCTACAGCTCCGGTAACAATACAGAATGGCTGAGCGTAGAACAGATCAGGGAGCTTTTAAAAGACGTAGATCTGGAAAAATAAGATTTGGAGAGAAGGATAATGGATAAAATTGCAGTGTTGATTCCCTGCTATAATGAAGAACAGACCATTGGAAAAGTGGTGCGTGATGTAAAGGAGGCCCTTCCGGAAGCTGTTGTATATGTCTATGACAACAATTCTAAGGATCGTACTATAGAAGTGGCAACGAAAGCCGGCGCAATCATTCGCCATGAATATAAACAGGGTAAGGGCAATGTCATCCGCAGGATGTTCAGAGAGATTGATGCTCAGTGTTATCTGATGATAGATGGAGATGATACCTATCCTCTTGATTGTGCAAGGGAGATGGTGAACAGGGTGCTGGAATATCATGCAGATATGGTAGTAGGTGACAGGCTTTCCTCCACATATTTTACGGAGAATAAGCGTCCTTTCCACAATTTTGGCAACAGTCTCATGCGTTTTGGAATCAACACGCTGTTTCGTTCTGATATCAAAGATATCATGACAGGTTATCGGGCGTTCAGCTATGAATTTGTCAAAACATTTCCGGTAGTATCTCAGGGATTTGAGATTGAGACAGAGATGACGATTCATGCAGTGAATTATCATATGCAGGTAGATAATGTGATCGTGGAATATCGTGACCGTCCGGAAGGCAGTGAGTCCAAGCTGAATACCTACAGCGATGGTTTGAGGGTTATCCGTAAGATGATGCAGCTGTACAGGAACTATAAACCGATGCAGTTCTTTGGAATTTTGGGCGGTTTGCTGGTGATCATTGCAGCGATACTGTTCCTGCCTATTCTGTTGGAGTATTTTGCTACGGGACTGGTACCCAGATTCCCCACACTGATCGTATGCGGCTTTATGGTATTGGCGGCGCTTTTATCTTTCTTTTCCGGGATGATTCTGGAAGGCATGTGTGCCAAGGATAGAAGAGATTTTGAGTATCGCCTGAACAGGACATGCAGTGACAGAATGGGAAAGGAAAGCTGAAATGAAACTGACGATAATTTTTCCGGTATTAAATGAGCGGAAACGTCTGGAGAGCGGAATCACAAGAACGGTGGAGTATCTGCAGAAAATTGCCTTTGATGATTATGAGATCATCATTGTGGACAATGGTTCGGAAGACGAGACACCACAGATTGCCCATAGTCTATGCAAAACATATCCCAAAGTTCGTTTTGAGAAAATCAATGTGCGGGGCGTAGGTGCTGCTTTCCGAAGGGGAGTGGAGTTAAGCCGCGGTGAAATTGTGGGATATATGGATATTGATTTATCTACTAATATCAAGCATCTGGGTGAAGCTATCCATATGTTCCGGGTGAATCCGGAGGTGGAGTATATCAATGGCAGCCGTTTCGCGAAAGAATCTGATACTCAGGGCAGAAAATGGTACCGTAAGATCACTTCTCAGGGCTTGCTGATCTTATTGAAGCTGTTCCTGGGAATGAAGAGTACGGATGCTATCTGCGGATTTACTTTTGCAAGACGGGAGAAAGTATTGGAGTTGGTAGAGGCTAACAGTCAGGATAACGGCTGGTTCTATATGATAGAGTTCCTGCTTCGCGCGGAGAAGCGCGGCATCAAGGTGCTGGACTACCCGGTGGAGTGGCAGGAGGATTATAATACCACAGTTAAGGTGTTTAAGACTATCTGTAATTATATGGTACAGATCAGCAGATTGTGGGTTGAATTCTATGTTAAGAAGCACATTTAAGCGTTAAGAAGTACATTTAAGTGTGAAGAAGCATGTTGTAGCTTTCCTGCAAAACAGGATCGTTATGACTTGCGGATCCGCTGTAACAAAGCGGCGGTCTGCTGCATAGCCCGGCTGATTCCCCAGGCTGCGTAAGGCATGAGGAGCAGAGAGTAGGGGAGTATATAGCGGGCATTGGCTTCCCAGATCATGTGGAAGAGAAAGCCGCCGATCACACCGATCAGACACAGGTACACAGGAAGCTGGCTGAAGTATGGCTGGCTTCTTTTTTTATCACGACCGGATACCAGTGCGCTGATGACGAATGCAGCGCTGCCAAGATACAGAAGGTTTTGAAACAGATTACAAAAGGCAATATAGTAACTGCTGTATTCACCTTCATATAATTGGACAAAGAATTCCCGGCGTCCGCCAAAGGTGGCGAGAGTGGCCTGACGGGATGCGTAAGTACCGTCACACCACTGTGAGAGGAATTTCTTCCAATAAAACTTCACAGTGTATCCCGGATTTTGCCTAAAGTATGTCAATCTTTCCTGAATAGCCTGACGGCTGATCTCGTTAGTGGCTTCGGTATCCATACCGGTTTCCTGATAAGTGTTGAAATTAAAACCGTTGTACCAGCCTTCTGCACGGGAGGATTCCTGCATCCCCATGGCAAAATAGGACATGGCCGGAACTCCGGATAACAACTCATTGCCGGAACGGTGCTCATAATAGGAAGTAATGGCAGGAAGGACAGCTGTGGCAGCCAGAAGATAGCAGACAGTCAGCAACACCAGTTTTACTTGTCTGCGGCGCAATGCTTCCAGAACAGTGATAAGGATTACGGCAATCATCAGAATCAGTGTATTTTTACGCAGAGCCATACTGCCGGCAAAGCAGAGGATGCTGAGCAGGGCGAGACGGCTGCATCCGGTCAAAATGCAGTGTTTTGTCTGAGCGGCTGCTTCAGGACTAAGGAGTAGCTTAAGGAGCGCCCACAGACCGATGCTGAAGAGCGCAAAAGAGGGAATCTCCCCATATACGAACGAGGTATACATTAACATGGGCAGATTATATAGTGCCAGCATCAGATAGGCAGTGACGGCTCTTTCTTCATGAAACAGCAGCCGAACGGTCTTCGCCTGGAACAGGATGATCAGGCAGGCCCATCCGATATTGATACATTTTAAAATATGATAAGCCGGGAGGCTTACGGGCAGCAGGTTCCAAAGCCGGATCAGGACCTCATAATATGCTACCAGCCCCATTTGCTGGGGATAATAGGAGAGGTAAGAATCCGTGGCGTGAATTACATCGGTATTACCGGCCGCAAGCTGTTCCGCGGCAGAATATACAGAGAAGCTGTCGGCTGCGGGAGCGGTCTTACTGAACAGTACCAGAACAATTCCGCCTAAGAAATACCATCCCAGCACCAGACATAACAGGATGCGATTTCTTTGAACCGGATTACGGGATACGATTTTCCAGACCGGAAAAACAGCAATCACCAGTACAGCACTTCCGGCTATAGTGAGGAGAATATTATCCCATTTCGTGAGAACCTGCTGTGTTTCCATGTTTTGGGCATAGCAGGTGAGAAGGAAAGCACTCATTGCAAACAGGCATGTCAGCAGGGCGCCTGCTATTTTCACTATCCATAATGCAAGATTGCAGATGCGGTTGATGATTGTCTGTATCATATATAAATCTCCTGAAAAGAATATAAGTCAACTGTGTTCACACTCCGCCTGATGTGTGAGCTATAGCACTAGGATACCATATTTTCCCATTGCACGTCCACCCTCAATTGACAAGAAAATAGAAGTATGGGATAATATTGTGTAACAGTTCAGACAACCCTGGACGTAGGCGCATAAATCATGCTCGCATGATTTTGCGCCTACGTATAGGGTTGTACTGAGCGCCAGATTATGAGCAAAAATAGTCGCGAAGCGACGGAGAGCGCCGCAGGCGCGATTTTGCGAATGGCGCGTCTGAACTGTTACAATATTGTTACAGTTCACTCGTCAGCATGGCGTCGCTGAACAATGGAGGCACTAAAATTTATGAGTAAAGCAAAAGGCTGTTTTCTATTTTCCATTATCGGTTTTCCTGCAGTTCTGTGCACCATGGCGGTGCAGATACTGACTGAAAACGGAAATATTGTCTGGACTTTGTCCTTTACAGGGAAGCTCCTCATCGTAAGTCTGCTTGCCGGAACAATAGGCGGCAGTCTGCTTTATTATACTTTTCTGGCAGTAATGCATCTTATGGAGAAGAAGACTGTCAGGCTGAATCGCAGCTGGACCCAGCCGGTAGCTCACAGGAAGCGATTCTTTCTATTGTCCTGGCTTGGCATATTTTTATGCTGGTTCCCTGCATATCTGGCTTATTATCCGGCAATCTGTTCTTACGATATGACTATTCAGCTGGGGCAGATAACGGAATATGCTTATAATGACCACCATCCTATTTTTCATACATTATTGATACAGGGATTCATGGAATTTGGAAAATGGCTGGGAAATGTGAATATCGGTATAGGTCTTTATGCGCTGGCCCAGATGCTCCTGCTGTCAGGAGCCATGGCCTTCTGCCTTTTCCTGCTGTCGGGATGTGGGGTGAAGAAGGGGTGGCTTGCAGGTTTATTGATTTATGGAAGTATCTTTCCTTTTCACATGTACATGAGCATCAGCGTGACCAAAGATACGGTTTTCAGCGCTTTTCTTCTGGTTCAGCTGGTGTTGATGACGGTACTGTTAAAGAGAGGCCGAAATGGTTTAAAACCGGCTGCTCTAGACTGGTGTTATATGATCAGTGGCCTGGGAGTTGTTATATTTCGCAGTAACGGAAAATATGCCATGATGGTAGCTGCCGTATTTCTGGTAGCTGCCCGGTTGTTTGGGAAAAAGTACCGCAGATTATACGCAAGGATTCTGCTTCAGACGATAGTCGCGATGGTGGCAGGAAGCATGCTCCTAAGCGGTATCTTTCAGATTACCAATGCAGAACAGGGAGACCGAAGGGAGATGCTGAGTGTTCCTATTCAGCAGCTGGCGCGTACGTATGTGTATCACGGCGGCGCAGGAGTAGTGCCTGAGGATGACAATACCATGAGCGCAGAGGATAAGGCGCTGATCAATGATTTTATTTTAAATGAAGCATACCGGGAGTACAGGCCGGATATTGCCGACCCGGTAAAGCGTAACACCAATACGTATGTGGCGCGATATCGGATGAAAGAATTCTTAAGTACTTATATAGGCCTGTTTCTGCAATATCCCGGAGATTATATCAATGCAGTGCTGGCTACCAATGCCGGGTATCTTTCCCCGGGAGATACCGGTCATGCCGTGATCAATGTGAATGGCAGAGACAGAGGCCTGGGTTATATTCAGACCAGGTGGGTGGAAAACGAGCTGAACCCGGCAGGAATCTATAAAGATTCCAAATGGGAATGGCTTCATGAGAAGCTGGAAGATTTTGCAGACAGCAACGGTTATCTTCAGATTCCGGTACTGAAATATCTGATGGTACCGGGCAGTTACCTGTGGCTGTATCTGATTCTGGCAGCATGGTTTGTGGTGAACCGCAGATACCGACAGCTGCTGCCTCTTTCGCTGGTCATGGGATATTATCTGACATTGTTTTTGGGGCCGACGGTGCAGCTTCGTTACCTGTATCCGCTTATGATAGCACTTCCGTTTCTGGCTGTTCTGTGCGGCAGTGGCCTGAGCAGTGTGAGTTGCAGCGGCCTGAGCGGCAGTTGCCTGAGCAGTATGAGCGGCAGCGTGGGCAGTTGTATCAGCAGCGGTCCGAAGAGCAGACGGTCAAAGTAGACAATAGTAAAAACAGTACTGCATTGGAATCACAAATTGAGGATGAGAAAATGGTAGATAAAGTAATTATAGGCGCAGGCCTGTATGGTCTGTACGCAGCTCTTTTCTGTGCAAAAAGAGGACAGAAGGTAATCGTACTGGAGCAGGAAAAAGAACCCTTTTCCAGGGCTACTTATATTAATCAGGCCAGAGTTCATATGGGATATCATTATCCCAGGTCGCTGTCTACTGCTATGAAATCAGCAGGTTATTTTAAGCGGTTTGTGGAAGACTATGGATGCTGCATCCATTCTCAATTTGATCAGATATATGCGACATCAGCACATTTCTCCTGGACAGATGCCCGGGAATTTCGCAAGTTCTGCAAAGATGCAGATATTCCCTGTGAGGATCTGCCGGTGGGAAGATACTTTAAGGACGGTGTCTGTGACGGTGCCTTTCTGACGAAAGAATATACATATGATGCATTTCTGTTAAGAGATTATCTACTGACACAGCTTGCACAGTACCCCAATGCAGAACTGTGGTTTGAACAGCGTATCACCAGAATCGTCCGTAAGAGTAAGAGCTTTGAAATATACATGGTGCCTGTGACAGAGGGAAAAGAGCCAAATGGCAAAGAAGCCTGCCTGGAAGCACCTTTTGTGCTCAATGCAACATATGCTTCCGTCAATCAGGTGTTGGAGCTGCTTGACGGGATAGAGACACAGCCTTTTGCACTAAAGTATGAATTATGTGAGATTATTCTGTGCAAGGTCAGTGATAAACTGAAAGATATCGGACTGACGGTAATGGATGGCCCGTTCTTTTCTATTATGCCATTTGGAAAGACCGGTTATCATTCCCTGACCTCCGTTACCTTTACACCTCATCAGACAAGCTATGAGAGGCAGCCTCAGTTTCCCTGCGCAGAAGGAGGAAGCTGTACACCCGGCAATCTGGGTAACTGCAATCATTGCGTGAACCGGCCTGAGAGTGCGTGGGAATATATGGCGGCGCTGGCGAGAAAGTATATGAAAGAGGATTATGCTTTCACCTATGATCATTCCCTTTTCTCCATGAAGCCTATTTTAAAGGCTTCTGAGGTGGATGATTCCAGACCTACCGTGATCAAATTTGTCTCTGAAGAGCCTACCTTTGTCAGTGTTCTGTCAGGCAAGATCAATACCATCTATGATCTGGATGAGATATTGGTATGATTTTTGATATGTTACAGTTCACTCGTCAGCTCATGGCAGGAAAAGCGCATGCTTGCATGCGGCTTTTCCTGTCTGAGGTGACGAGTGAACTGTAACTTTGATATATCTTTTGACAGAGTTTTTGGTAAAAAAGGTAGATGAATCTCTGTTTGAGGAGTATAATACTCCTTATGGGTATATTTTTGTAGAGACACCCAAGTTGTCTTTATGAATTTTGGAAATGAAACTTACTACTAAGGAGCGGCTAATGGGGTTGGAAAAAGAGAAGAATTTTGTATCCTGTATTCTATATTTGCATAATGACGGCGAGACCGTATACGATTTCCTGTCCAGGATATGTGGGGTTATGAGAGATCATTTTGATAAATATGAGATCATCTGTGTCAATGACGGATGCGTGGACAATACGGTCAGCGAGATCCGCAGATACCGGGAAGCGAGTGGGGATACTCACGCAGTCAGCCTGATTAATTTGAGCTATTATCAGGGCATGGAATCTGCTATGAGCGCCGGAAGAGATCTGGCGGTAGGAGATTTCCTGTTTGAATTCGATCAGTGCACCATGGATTTTGAAGAAAGTCTGATTATGAAGGTCTATGACAGGGCGCTAGAGGGCTTTGATGTGGTAGCGGCTGCACCTAAGAAGTACGTGCCATTATCTTCGAAGTTGTTTTATCTGGTTTACAATCTGGGAAATAAGATGAAGACTAAAATGCGCCAGGAGCGATTCCGTATTGTATCCAGAAGAGCCGTTAACAGGGTCAATCAGATGAATGCATATATTCCTTATCGTAAGGCACTATATATAAACTGTGGACTGAAGATGGATACCATTGTGTATGATAACGCTTCTTCCACCAGAGAGCATAATTGGGAAGAGATGGGAACCAGAAGTTCTCTTGCCATGGACACGATTATTATTTTTACAGACCTGCTTGAAAAGGCATCTATGATGCTGAGCGCAGTTTTTTTGGTGGCTTTGCTTGTCATGTTCGGATACCTGATTTATTCAGTTTTCAGTGTAAATAAGCCTGTAGAAGGCTGGCTGTCCATTATGGGACTGATGTCCCTGGGATTTTTCATGCTGTTCGTCATGCTGACATTGATCTTCAAATATCTGTCAGTTATCCTGCGCATGATGTTCAAGCGACAGCAATATGTAGTGGAGGGTGTGGACAAACTATAATTCAGCCGGCGTTTCGGGATAGTTGCTTGCCCGGGCTGAATGGGACAAATTTCGACCAGAGAGGAAAGAGAAAATGAGCCATATCAGCAGAATAGATTTGACAAGAGATTTTAAAGCCCACAGGGATGAATATATGAAAGCTATCGAAGCAGTGTGCGAGGAGACAGCATTTTCCGGCGGAAGATTTGCAGACAAGTTTGA
Organism: Acetatifactor sp.; assembly: GCA_045124375.1. Lineage (GTDB taxonomy): Bacteria > Bacillota > Clostridia > Lachnospirales > Lachnospiraceae > Acetatifactor. The sequence goes on along the minus strand of JBGVLR010000070.1, from coordinate 8,114 downwards.
CGAGGAGTTTGCTCCTTTCGTTGGAACGGCTTATGCCTGCGGATTGAATAACGGGACTTCTGCCCTTCATCTGGCGATGTTGGCGTTGGGCGTAGGACCGGGAGATGAAGTGATCGTACCGGCCAATACTTATATTGCCACAGCCTGGGGGGTATCTTATACAGGAGCTACACCGGTATTCGTAGACTGTACTGCAGATACCTGGCAGATTGACCCGGATAAGATCGAAGAGAGGATCACGGAGCGCACCAAAGGTATTATCGGTGTGCACCTTTACGGACAGCCTTTTGATTTCGGAAGGGTGAAAGAGGTTGCAGACCGTCACGGTCTGTTTGTTGTAGAAGACTGTGCCCAGGCCTGCGGTGCCAAGTTTGAGGGACGCAATGTAGGAAGTCTGGGAGAATTGGGATGCTTCAGCTTTTATCCCGGAAAGAATCTGTATGCTTTCGGCGAGGGCGGAAGTGTAACATGTGATAAGGAAGAATATTTCCGTCATATGACAAGACTTAAGAATCAGGGATGTGACAGAAGATATTATCACGATGAAATCGGTTATAATATGCGTCTGGAAGGACTGCAGGGGGCTGTTCTGAGCGTCAGCTTAAAATATCTGCCTGAGTGGACGGAGAAGAGACGTAAGATCGGACTCCGTTACCATAAAGAGATAACCAATCCCCTGATCACCATGCAGGTGCATCCGGAAAATACAGATCCGGTATATCATCTGTTTGTGATTACAGTACCCGATCATGAAGATTTTGTGCAGTATATGGCAGACGCTGATGTGGAATGTAACATGCATTATCCGGTGCCCTGTCATCTGCAGGATGCATATAAGTTTCTGGGCTATCAGGTGGGCGATTGCCCTAACGCAGAATATCTGGCATCTCACTGTGTGACCCTTCCTCTGTTCCCTGAGATGAGGGAAGATGAGGTGGACAGGGTGATCGCACTTTGTAATGCATATGGGAAGGAATCATTTGAAAAGTATGATAAATAAGACCCGCGAGAAGAAGGAGTGCTTCCTGAAACAGAAGAAATATTGGTTGTGGGCAGCTGTGCTGTTTGCCGGGACGATTGCGCTTTTATGGTTTCATGAGAATGGTGCAAAGGAAGAATATCGCGTAGTCTGTCTGGGCGACAGCATCATAGGAAATGAGCGGGATGAGACTTCCATCACTGCGGTCATGGAGAAAATTTTAGGAACAAGAGTGTATAATGGGGCCTTTGGCGGCACCACCATGTCCTGTCGGTACAGTGATAACAGGGCTTCTGTGACGGAGGATACTCTTTCCATGGCTCAGCTTGCCCGGGCAATTGCCTATCAGGACTTCGGCGTGCAGAATGCCGGCGTGACGGCCTGGTCACCCATGGAATATTTTCCGGAAAGCATGTATGGATTTCAGAAGATAGATTTCAATAAAGTGGAAGTGCTTGTGATCGAACACGGTGTCAATGATTATCTGGCGGGTGTAGAACTGGATAATCCTGAAGATCCTTATGACCAATATACCTTCGGCGGGGCGCTGCGTTCCTCCCTTAAAATTTTAAAGGAGAGGTATCCTGATCTGCGTATTATCCTTGCAACCCCCATTTACTGCTGGTATGTGCGGGAAGGGGTAAGCTGTGAGGAGAGAGATTTCGGAAACGGTCTGTTGGAAGACTATGTCAATCTGGAACTGGAGATCGGCCGTGAATTCGGTGTGGAGATACTGGATAATTATCATGAAAGCGGTATCGGAAGTACCGGAACATATGAGGAGTGGGAACAGTATACTGTAGACGGTGTGCATTTGAATGAAGAAGGAAGAGCCCTGATCGGCGGCAGGCTGGCAGAGGCTGTGAGGAAATCGGATGACTGGACAGAATGAGAGACTGATGCATAGAAATGATACAAGACAGAAAGTAATGGATATCATGTATCGGGTGGTGTTCCCCCTGATTTTATTCTTATATCCCTTCAGGCATATCAACTGGGGCCTGGATCTGTGGGATACAGGATACAACTATAGTAATTTCGTGTACATGGGAACGGAGCATATGGATACCATGTGGCTGTTCTCTACGTATCTTGCCAATGCCGTGGGCCATCTGATAACGAAGCTTCCCTTTGCTGATACGCTGTTGGGAATGAACTTCTATACTGCCTTTATTCCCGGTGGGCTGGCACTTGCAGGGTATCTGTTCTGTACGAAAAAGGCGGGGATTCCGGCCTGTCTGACCTTTCTGGGAGAAATCGTGGCACTGAGTCTGTGCTGGTGTCCTACCGCAGTTTTGTATAATTATCTGACGTATGTTCTGCTTCTGGCAGGATGTATCTGCCTGTATCTGGGACTGAAAGAAGACAGGAACGGGATGCTTGTCATTGCGGGCATCTGCCTGGGAACCAATGTGATGGTTCGCTTCTCCAATCTTGCGGAAGCAGCCTTGATCGTAGCAGTATGGGCCTATGCCATCATCTGCCGCAGAAGCTTTAAGAAGACGGCAGCCCAGACCGGTTGGTGTATGCTGGGATATTTCGGAGCCCTGGGTGTCTGGCTTGCTTTTCTGTCGGCCGGATATGGACTGACGGAGTATGTGAACGGAATCAAACGCCTCTTTGGTATGACAGAGACGGCTACCGATTATACACCCGTTTCCATGGTGACAGGTATGGTCTGGACTTATATTGTGAATATGTACTGGGTGGTAAGACTCTGTGTGATCGTGGCGGCAGGTTTTATAGGCTTTGCCATACTTCCCCGTAAGCTGGTAAAGCTTAAGAAGGCCGGTTTTACAGGCATCATAGCACTGACAGTCTGCTGGTTGTACTACAGAGAGTTCTGCAATTTTCACTTTTATGAATATAATGCCATGCTGAGACCGGGTATTTTGTTTCTCATGCTGGCGCTCTGTTTCGGCGTAATCGAGGTCTTTCGGCCCGGTGCTTCCAAAGAGCAGAAACTTCTGTCAGGAATAGTGGTTCTGATCATTCTGATTACTCCTCTGGGCAGTAATACGGAGCTTTTCCCGGCCTTGAACAATCTGTTTATTGCAGGACCGTATGTGTTCTGGATGATCTGGAGATTCTGCCGGGAGGCAAAAGGGTGGTACCGCAAAGCAGGCAGAATAGAACTGTTGCTGCATCCTTTTCCTGCAAAAGCTATGGCAGTCATGCTGGCAGGTCTGATGCTTGTGCAGGGAATCGGTTTTGGAGCCGGCTTCGCATTTGCAGATGCGCAGGGAGTTACAGATGTGGATTCGCAGGTGGACAATAATGAGGTCCTGAAGGGAATCTATATGAACAGCGAACGGGCGAAATGGATGGAGGAGATCAGTGCTTATGTGAATGAACAGGGACTGAAAGGAAAAGAAGTACTGTTGTACGGTTATATTCCGGCCATGTCTTATTATCTGAGTATGCCCCCTGTCTTTAATTCCTGGAGCGACTTAAGATCTTTCAGTGTAGATGCCATGACTAAAGAAATGGATAAACTGGTAGAAGAGACGAAGAATGGCAAAGAACCACCTGTCGTGATCCTGGAAATGCAGTACGGAGCGGATCTGCTTGCTCAGAGCGGTCAGGTGATAACCGATGGAAACGGTGAAGCCATGGAAGGAAACGAAGAACCGGCAGTAAACGAAGAATTAACAGACGAAGAAGTGGTTTTGAAACAAAAATTTGAACTGATTCTGGACTACATGGAAGAGTTTGAATATGGTGTTACTTTTTACAATGAGAAATTCGTGGTGCTGGAAGCCGGTAAGTAATGTTTTTATAGTTTCAGGAGTAAGAAATGCAGAGTAAAGAAAGTAATAGAAAAGTGCATATAGATTTACTGCGGATCCTGGCATGCTTCAGCGTGATCCTGCTGCACAGCGCTTCTCAATATTGGTATGACATTCCCATCACAAGTACCAGATGGCTGGTGTGCAATTCCTATGATGCGGTGTCCAGATTCGGTGTACCCATTTTCGTCATGATAAGCGGCGTACTTTTCCTTGGCAGGGAGGGTGAAATCGATCTGAAACGTTTGTATCGGAATAATATCCTGCGGCTGGCGGTTGCCTACTGGTTCTGGAGTGTCCTGTACGGCCTGTGGGACAGCAGGGAATGGATGGGCGCAGAAGGGGTGAAATTTAAGGATTATGTGGCAGAAGTTGTCTATGGCCGCTATCATTTGTGGTTTATTCCCATGATGATAGGAATTTACATGTTGCTTCCGGTCATTAAGACGTTTACGGACTATGCAAGTAAGAAATATGTGGAATATTTTCTGATGCTGTTCCTGGTGATCAAGGTGGGAGTGAATACGATCGTCATCGTCAATCCGCCCCAACTGGTACAGACTGTCCTGCAGTTGATAGATGTGGAAATGGTATGCAGTTATGTGGCATATTTTGTGCTGGGGTACTATCTTTATCGGTATCCTGTCAGTGAAAAGAAAGAAAAAATCATTTATCTGTCAGGCATACTGGGAGCCGTGCTGGCAGTGGTGGTCAGTGCCTGGGCATCCTGGCGAAACAATGGGCCCAGTGCAGCTGCGTTCGACAGCTATAGTGTATTCACCTTTGCAGTTTCTGTAGCCTTGTTCGTATTTTTTCAGAAGAAAGTATCCGGGATAAAATGGGGGACAGCCGGAAGCAAAGTCATTCGTGAGTTGTCCGCCAACACCTTTGGTATATATCTGCTTCACTTGTGGGTCATGGAATATCTGCAGGTAAAAGGAATAGACAGTATGAGCATTGACAGTGTGATCGGAATTCCGCTTCTGGCGGTTGGCTGTTTCATCATCTGTAATGTGGTAATTGCAGTTCTCAGGAGAATTCCTTTGATCGGAAAGTATATTTGCTGAGGAGGAAGGACGCAGGAGTAAAGGATGGTTAAACAGAAACTCAATTTTAATGGAATAAAGCAGGTGCTTACAAGATTTCTGTTCCTTTTGATGGCGCTGCAGATCATGTCGGGACTTCTATGGATCCTGTGCAATGTGGCTTGCGGCGGGCAGTATTCGGAGACAGGAAGGTATGTGGAGGCAGCAGCCGGCGGGGCATTGGATGAATACATGGGAGTGATATATCCGATGCTGATCCGGGTAGCACAGTTTGTCACATCGCCTTTGGGCGGGCACTATCAGATTGTGTTATATTTGCTGCAGCTTAGCGCGGCACTGGCCTGTTATATCAGGTTTATCAGGCTGAGCGGTTTTAGCAGTCAGGTGAAAGAGGCTGTGTTCGGCGGTCTGTTTTTGCTTACGATTCCGCTGTGTGTACAGTGGCATCTGGCAGTACTGCCCAACTCACTTACGAGTTCACTGTTTGTACTGCTTCTGGGCGTGGTAGTAAGAGCCTGTCGTGATGCAGCATTTCGAAGGAAAAGTATCATAGCACAGATGGGAGTGCTGTGGGCGTTGACGATTCTCTTAATGCCTGATTATCTGTGGTTTGGAGCAGTGCCGGTTTTATTCGGAGCAGTTGTGATCATAAAGGAAGGTGTCAGACAGGCCCGGAATGAGAACAGGGGAGGTAAAGTGATTCTGATTCCTGTCCGGGCAGCAGCGGCATTTCTTGTGACAGCTTTGCTGGCCTGCGGCATCAATCATCTGGTTCAGGAACCGGGAAGCGGAGGCAGGATTCAGAAGAGCCTCGGTGCTGCGATGGTGAGCAGGCTGGTCTGGCCCAACTTCGGAACTAATTATTTCTTCTGGCCGGAAGAAATCAAGGAAATCATGACAGAGGAAGAAGGAAAGGTCATTTCCCAGTATGCAGATAACGTGCAGCTGATTTTCGGGCCCATGGTGGAAGAAGCTTATGGGCGGGAAGAAGCAGACAGGCTATATTGGTATATGGGAATCAGGTGCCTGAATGACAGGACCAAAGAAACACTGCAGGCGTTATTCGAAGATCTGGCAGCATATCTGAGTCCTCCCTGGGTGGTGAAAGATCAGCTGGACGGAGCAGGGCTGTCTTATTCCGGATGGAATTACGGACAGATGCGAGGCAGAGCTCCTGTTCTGACAAAGTGGTATGTGAATTATGGGTTGTTTGTTTTCAGGGTGGAAATAGGGATTGCTTTTGTGTATGGAATCGCAAAGCTCTTATGCAGGAAACGGGGCGAAAAGAGAAGACGTTCTGTTGCTGCTTTATTACTATCCTGTATCATCCTGCAGGCTGTATGGTATACCATGTCGGGAGCAGGCATGATGGATTATGGGAATGTATGTGTGGTGACGATACTTTGGTATAGTGCCATTTGGATGGTTTATCATAAAATATCTGGGGTTATTACAAATGAGAAAATGGATGAAAGAGTATAAGTGGCAGATTGTGGTGATTCTTCTGGCGGTGACAGTGATGTCTGTATTTATCTCACGGAAAGAAGGATATCACATGGACGAGGTGTTGTCCTTTGAACTTGCAAATGCGGAATATACACCTTGGATCGTGCCCTGGCAGCCGGAAGGACGGTTTGCCACCTTCGTGTACAATGAAATTGAAACCGGTGACTTCTGGGAGACTGCCGGTAACTGGATCAGATATACGTTGGACTACTGGATCAATGGAGAAGACAGTATTCCCTATAATTATGAAGGCAAAGTATATGTCCAGTCGGTATGGATCAGCCGGGAAGAATTTAAGGAGTTTGTGACTACCGGAGCCAAAGACAGGTTCAATCTGATGTCGGTCTATTATAACGTGATCCGGGATAGCCATCCACCGCTTTTTTATATGTGTTTTCATCTGGTATGCTCTGTTTTTTCATGCATCATGGCTCCCTGGATGGGTGGGCTGGTGAATCTGACGGCTATGATCATCTGTTGTATTTTTCTGATTAAGATCGGTATCCTGTTAACAGGAGAGAAGCGTGCAGGTACTCTTGCTGTAGTATTGTATTGTTTCTCTACCGGTGCGATCGGTACTGTGGTGCTCATCAGAATGTACTGTATGTTGACGATGTTCTGTGTCATCAGTCTGTATTTTCATTTGAAAAAGTGGAAGAGCGGAGACTACAGGATCGGCAACAAGCTGTTTATTTTTATGACAGTGTGCGGATTCTGGACCCAGTATTATTTTGTTTTTTATGCTATCTTCATGGCTGCCGTAACGGTGCTTAGTCTGCTGTTTACCGGAAAAGGAAAGCAGGCATTGTATTATATCAGATCCATGATCATTGCGGCGGCAATCGGGCTTTGCACTTTCCCTTATGCGGTCAGCGATGTACTGGAAGGCAGCACGGGCAGAGATGTGGTCAGTAATCTGATGGGCGGTTTTCAGGAATTTGCAGAACGCATGCAGACCTTCGGCGGTATGCTGAGCAACGGAGTCTGCGGAGGACGCCCGGGAATGATAATTATGGGCTTGCTTCTGGTGGTTGCTGCGCTCATTTGTCTGGCTGTTAAAACAAAACGTAAAGAGCTTACTAAAAACAGAATCGTACAGATGGCCATGGTTATATTGCCGATAGCATGTTACTTCCTGGTAACAGCGCAGATTTCACCTTTTTATGCAGACCGTTACATTATGCCTACATATGCTTTTCTTGCCTTGACTTTTGCTTTGCTCCTGGAATGGTGTGTAAAGTGCCTGATGGAATGCCTTGAAAAGAGCAGGGGGCAGCTGAGCAGGAGAACAAGTTATTTCCTGAAGGGAATGCCTTTTGTTCTGGCAGGCGTGATGGGTATTATCAGTATTGCCGATTATGGAGATTCTTATTTGTATATCGGTTACAGTGACCAGTTGGATGTGGCAAAACAGTATGCTGATTATCCATGTCTGTGTATCTATGACGGTGTTACGTTTTATGAGAATGTCCCGGAATTTATGATTTATGAGGAAACGTTGGTGCTGACAGCAGGGGAACTTGCGGAGAGATGTCAGTTTGATCTGTTGGTAGATTGTGAAGATGTGGTCGTTCTTTTAAAGAGAAATGTGGATGAAGAATGGGTACATCAGATGATGCGGGATAAATATGGTTATAATAACTATGAGTTGATATTCCGGGATACGATCTACGGAGAAAAAATATTTTTCTACAGTATGGCAGAGGAAGCATTGTAAATTTGACAACGCGGGAAGGGAGCAGGAATGCTGGAAACTAAGAAAAGTAAGTACAGAAGGATATGGTTCATAGTATT
>JBGVLR010000069.1:0-22148 GCA_045124375.1 Acetatifactor sp. | reverse complement strand
GTGTTAGACCAGATTGAAAAGATGGAAGACAGCATTAACAGTTATGTTACAGTAGATAAAGAAGGTGCGCTAAAACGTGCAAAAGAAGTACAGACATTAATTGATGAAGGAAAGCTTACTGGACCATTGGCAGGTGTGCCGGTTGCAATCAAAGACAATATGTGTACAAAGGATATGTTAACTACATGTAGTTCTAAGATTTTGGGAAATTTTTATCCGACTTATACTGCAGAAGCCGTAGTTAATTTGGAAAAAGCAGGAGCAGTTATTATTGGAAAGACGAATATGGACGAATTTGCCATGGGAAGTACTACAGAGACCTCCTATTATGGCGTGACCCGTAACCCTCGCAATCCGGAGCATGTACCGGGAGGTTCTTCCGGCGGTTCCGCGGCAGCTGTGGCAGCAGAGGAGTGCTTTGCGGCACTGGGGTCTGATACCGGCGGAAGTATCCGCCAGCCGGCTTCTTTCTGTGGTGTTGTGGGCATGAAGCCTACCTATGGAACCGTGTCCCGTTACGGCCTGATCGCATATGGTTCTTCTCTGGATCAGATCGGACCGCTGACCAAAGATGTAAGAGACTGCGCCGTGATTTTGGAAACGATTGCTTCCCATGACAGTAAGGATTCCACTTCTATTCCCAGAGAGGATACGGATTTTACATCTGCTTTGATAGATGATGTAAAGGGTATGCGCATCGGCATTCCCAGAGATTATTTCGGAGAGGGTCTGGACCCTCAGGTCAAAGAGGCTGTGCTGGAAGCTGCGCAGGTACTGAAGGAAAAAGGTGCCATCGTGGAAGAATTTGATCTGAGCCTGGTAGAATACGCGATTCCTACTTATTATACTATCGCGGCAGCAGAAGCGAGTTCCAATCTGGAGCGTTTTGACGGTATCAAATATGGCTACCGTGCTTCTGAATATGAAGGACTCCATCACATGTACAAGAAGACTCGTTCCGAAGGCTTCGGTGAAGAAGTAAAACGTCGTATCATGTTGGGAAGCTTCGTGCTCAGTTCCGGTTACTATGATGCGTATTATCTGAAAGCGCTTCGTGTCAAAGCGCTGATCAAGAAGGCGTTCGATGAAGCTTTTGCAAAATATGATGTGATCCTCGGGCCGGTTGCTCCTACCACGGCACCGAAGCTGGGAGAGAGCCTGGCAGATCCCATCAAGATGTATCTGGGAGATATTTATACTATAGCCGTGAACCTGGCGGGACTGCCCGGCATCAGCCTCCCCTGCGGAAAGGACGAGAAAGGACTTCCCATCGGACTGCAGCTGATAGGGGACTGTTTCCAGGAGAAAAAGCTGATCAGAATGGCTTACAGCTATGAGCAGAGCAGAGGAGGAAGATCATGAAACAATATGAGACAGTCATTGGTCTGGAGGTTCACGTAGAACTTGCCACCAAAACAAAGATATTCTGTGGATGCTCCACTGCATTCGGAGGTGCTCCCAATACCCATACCTGCCCGGTGTGTACCGGAATGCCCGGTTCTTTGCCGGTACTCAATAAGCAGGTAGTGGAATACGCCATCGCAGTAGGCCTTGCTACTAACTGTGAGATCACCAGATACTGTAAATTTGACCGAAAGAATTATTTCTATCCGGATAACCCGCAGAACTATCAGATATCCCAGCTGTACCTGCCCATCTGCCATGATGGTTATGTAGAGATCGATACCCCTGCCGGACCTAAGAAAGTAGGAATCCATGAGATTCATATGGAAGAGGATGCGGGAAAGCTGATCCACGATGAGTGGGAGGATTGCTCCCTTGTGGATTACAACCGTTCCGGTGTGCCTTTGATTGAAATCGTTTCGGAACCGGATATGAGAAGTGCAGACGAAGTCATTGCTTATCTGGAAAAGCTGCGCCTGATCGTTCAGTATCTGGGAGCTTCTGACTGTAAGCTGCAGGAGGGTTCCATGAGAGCCGATGTCAACCTTTCCGTGAGGGAGGTGGGAAGCGAGAAGTTCGGTACCCGTACGGAAATGAAGAACTTGAACTCTTTTAAAGCCATTGCAAGAGCCATTGAAGGAGAGCGGGCCCGTCAGATCGAACTTCTGGAAGAGGGCAAGAGCGTTATTCAGGAGACCAGAAGATGGGATGACAACAAGGAATATTCCTATGCCATGCGTTCCAAGGAGGATGCCCAGGATTATCGCTATTTCCCTGATCCTGACCTGGTACCGGTATTTATCAGTGAAGAGTGGCTTGCAAAAATAAAAGCAGCCCAGCCTGAACTTCGTACCGAGAAGATGAAGCGTTACAAGGAAGAGTATGATATCCCTGATTATGATATCGATATCATTACCGGTTCCAAGCATATGGCAGATCTTTTTGAGGCCTGTGTAACAATCTGTAAACAGCCTAAGAAAGTATCTAACTGGCTGATGGTTGAAACCATGAGGCTGTTAAAGGAACAGGAGATGGAGCCGGAAGAAATCAGATTTTCACCGGAGCATCTTGCGGATCTGATCATGATGGTAGATAAAAAGGAAATCAACTCAACCGTAGCCAAAGAAGTCTTTGCACAGATGTTTGACCATGATGAAGATCCGGTGGCATACGTGGAAGCACATGGGCTGAAATCTCAGAACGATGCAGGAGAACTGAAGAAGATTGTGGAAAATATCATTGCGGCCAATCCGCAGTCTGTAGAAGATTACCATAACGGTAAACAGAAAGCAATCGGCTTCCTGGTAGGTCAGGCAATGAAGGCAACCGCCGGAAAGGCAGATCCCGGTACAATAAACCAGTTGTTAAAAGAACTTTTATAAATAATTTTGTGGTTAAAAAAAGAAGGCAACTCGCATGGAATTGCCTTCTTTTTAAACAAATATTATTTATTCTTCTGCACTTTCAAACAGGAAATCCAGGAAATTCAAAGCGTTTTCCGGGTTAGGGCTGTTTACAACAATGCCAAAGACTGCATCGGTCTTGAAGACATAAGTGTTATTGAATTCTTCAGAAGCATTTGCAAGAGAGACACCCACAGGAACCGGCTCTTCCATTTCCTCAGGTTTGGTAGGATCAGGGTAGGTTCCGGTGAACTCTTCCAGATTATCGGCTGCTTCCTGTTTTGCTTCTAACACTGCGTAATCGATGTAATATAAATAAGGTTCATAAGCTTCCAACTGCTCGGGTGTCAGAACAGTTCTTAAGTCCGTAAGGTAATCAATGTAAGCGTAATAATCAAAAACCTCAGTGTTACTTACCAGAACATCGATTTCGTCTGCAGCAACGTATACAGCCATCTTCTGAACCGTATTATATGTAGTTTCATCTGTCATATTCTCCAGATCCATATACAAGGAGTTATCGATCATGATTTCATATTCTGAGGTGTCTATACCGATTGCCTCGGTAATTCGCTGTTCATAAGCTTCTCCATCATCCTCTGCTAACGTGTAGCTGTTGAGGAAGGTAGCGTATAATGCGATATCTTTACGTGTGACAGCTTCGTAAATAAAAGAAGAAATGATTGCAATTGCTGCCACTGTGCAGATAACATGCCATTTGTAATAACACCAGAAATATTCTAATTTTTGCTTGCGGGTACCATTTTTCATAGCTTCCCGTTCTTCGCGGAACTCATCCATAACTGCCATGGGATTAAACCTGCCTTTCTTGCTCCCGGTATCTTAATTTGTCTTTTCAGGGAATGCGTTGTGTTTCTTACATAATAATAGGAAACGGTCTCGTTGTCAATGAACCCTTCCTAATCAGATTCTAAAAAAAAGATAAAATAAAGGAAAAGACTGTAATCTCACTTGCAAGTTATCCCAGGATGTTATATCATTAGTAATAGCAAATAACGTTTGACACAAACGGGAAAAGGACAGGAACAAATCATGAATGAAACTTACGTAGAATGCCTTGTGAAACAGAAACAGGTCGGATGGGCCAGATTTTTAAAAGTATTTTTAATCGTGCTGACGGTTATACTTGGAATTGCAATGTTTATTATCCCTTTCGCATTTTTGTTTGCACTGGCATCGGGTTTTGGAGCGTATGCTGTTAATCTGTTCACCAATCTGGAATTTGAATACCTGTATCTGGACAGGGAACTGGTAGTGGACAAGATCATGGCACAGACCAGAAGAAAGAGAGTCGGTACTTACAGCCTAGACAGAGTTGAGGTACTTGCTCCTATCAATTCTTATCATCTGGATAATTATAAGAACCGCCAGATCAAGGCTAAGGACTACAGTATCGGACAGGCACTGAAGCCGGACAAAAGATATGTTATGTATGTGGAAGGCAATGTAAAAATTATTTTAAGTCCTTCAGAAGAAATGGTTAAAGTTATGAAAAATGCAGCTCCAAGGAAAATTTTCAATGATTAATCCGGGAAAAACCATAAAATTTTTGTAAAATTTTGGATTGACATTGAGATTTAATTTTGATACACTCAACTGCATATCAGAAAAATCAGGAGGAAAGAAAATGGGACAGATTATTGGTGAAGGCATTACTTTTGATGATGTGCTGCTGGTACCGGCATATTCTCAGGTAGTTCCGAATCAGGTGGATATCACCACTTGGCTTACGAAGAAGATCAAACTGAACATTCCTATGATGAGTGCAGGAATGGATACTGTTACCGAGCATCGCATGGCAATCGCTATGGCCAGACAGGGTGGTATCGGTATTATTCACAAGAACATGTCTATTGAAGCACAGGCTGAAGAGGTAGATAAGGTAAAGCGTTCTGAGAACGGCGTTATCACAGATCCTTTCTCCCTGACACCGGAACATACTCTGGCTGATGCTGACGCATTGATGGGCAAATTCCGCATTTCCGGTGTACCTATCACAGAAGGACGCAAGCTGGTAGGTATTATTACCAACCGTGATTTGAAGTTTGAAACAGATTTCACCAAGAAGATCAAAGAATCCATGACAAGTGAAGGGCTGATCACCGCACCTGAAGGCACCACTCTGGAAGAGGCTAAGAAGATTCTTGCCAAGGCAAGAAAAGAGAAGCTTCCTATCGTGGACAAGGATTTCAACCTGAAAGGCCTGATCACAATCAAGGATATTGAGAAAACTGTAAAATATCCTCTGGCAGCTAAGGATGAGCAGGGAAGACTGCTTTGCGGAGCTGCAGTAGGTATCTCTGCAAACGTACTGGACAGAGTAGCTGCATTAGTTGATGCCAAAGTGGATGTTGTCGTATTGGATAGTGCCCATGGACATTCCCAGAACGTGCTTACTTGTGTAAAGATGATCAAAGAGCATTATCCTGATCTGCAGGTAATTGCAGGTAACGTTGCTACAGGCGAAGCTACCAGAGCATTGATTGAAGCAGGCGCAGATGCTGTTAAGGTAGGTATCGGACCCGGTTCCATCTGTACGACACGTGTCGTTGCAGGTATTGGTGTTCCTCAGATCAGCGCTATCATGGACTGCTATTCTGTTGCAAAAGAATATGGTATTCCTATTATCGCAGACGGCGGTATCAAGTATTCCGGAGATATCACCAAGGCAATCGCAGCAGGTGCAAACACCTGTATGATGGGAAGCATGTTCGCAGGATGCGAGGAAAGCCCGGGAGAATACGAACTGTTCCAGGGAAGAAAATATAAAGTTTACCGTGGTATGGGTTCTATCGCAGCCATGGAAAACGGCAGTAAGGATCGTTACTTCCAGGAGAACGCTAAGAAACTGGTACCTGAAGGTGTAGAAGGACGTGTGGCTTACAAGGGAAGCATTGAAGATACAGTATTCCAGCTGCTCGGCGGACTTCGTTCCGGTATGGGTTACTGTGGCGCCAAGGATATTCAGACCCTCAAAGAGACTGGCAGATTCGTAAAGATTTCTGCTGCATCCCTGAAGGAGAGCCATCCTCACGATATCCACATCACCAAAGAGGCTCCTAACTATAGTGTAGATGATCATTAATATACAAGGCAAGTTATAGGTTGTCGGCTGAGGGCCGCTTTCGGGCATCGAGGGATCAAATCCTGAAGCGCTTACGCTCCGTTAAAAACGCAGTGGATGCTAGGCTCGAAAGTACCTCGCAAATCGGTACTTGCTAATTTTAGAAAAAAATAGTATGATAAGAACAGAAGTTGCACGACTGGCGGAAAGCAGGGGACTGCAGTGGGATTACCCACAGGGAGTGTAACAATGCTTTTTTCAGCCGACCGCCTGGGCATCACACGACCCCTTCGTGCCATGCCCAGGCGGTCGTTCGCGTTATAACAGGCCTTAGGCCTGTAACCCTAATACAACTTTATAAGCCTTTACTAAGGCTATACTAAGGTGTTATTAAGGCTTGTTTCCAATCACCCCAATAGTGTTTAAACGACAAATGCGGGGCGTAGTATTGCCGCCAGACCAGCCCTGGAGAGGTGACAGATGTGCATATGAAGACCCTTGAAAAACGTTGGCGCTTAGCGAGGTCTTTTCGAGCTTAGCGTCCACTACGTTTTTCACGGAGCGAGAGCGTGTCTGAATAGGCACATCTGCCACCTCCCCAAGGCGGCCCTAGCGACAATATTCCAGCCCGGCAACCCTCAGGAGGAAAGAGATGAAGATGTTAGATTTAAAACAGGAACTGTCAACCAACGCTTATCCCGGCCGCGGAATCGTAATCGGCCGCTCTGCTAACGGTAAATATGCCGTAACAGCTTATTTTATCATGGGCCGCAGTTCCAATAGCCGTAACCGTATTTTCAGTGTAGAAGGAGAAGGTATCCGTACAGAAGCATTCGATCCTTCCAAGCTGGAAGATCCCAGCCTGATTATCTATGCACCGGTACGTGTACTGGGAAATGACACCATCGTAACAAATGGTGACCAGACAGATACTGTATATGAAGGATTTGAAAAGGGACTTACTTTTGAACAGTCCTTAAGAAGCAGAGAGTTCGAGCCAGATGGTCCTAACTACACACCGAGAATTTCCGGCGTACTTCATGTAGAAGACGGACAGTTTGCATATGCTATGTCTATTTTGAAGAGCAATAACGGGGATCCTTCCTGCTGTAACAGATATACCTTCACCTATGATAAGCCGGTAGCAGGAGAGGGACATTTTATTCACACCTATATGCATGACGGCAACCCGCTTCCCAGCTTCGAAGGTGAGCCTAAGCTGGTGGCAATTGAGGACGATATCGAAAGCTTCACACAGATGCTGTGGGAGAACCTGAACGAGGAGAACAAAGTATCTCTGTTCGTTCGTTATATCGATATTGAGACCGGAAAATACGAGACTAAGATTGTTAATAAAAACTGTTAATCCATCGAATCAATAAGGAGAAGATTAAAATGAATGAAATTCAGTTAAAATACGGATGTAACCCTAATCAGAAGCCTTCCAGAATTTTTATGGAAGACGGAAGTGAACTGCCTGTAACTGTTTTAAACGGTAAGCCGGGATATATCAATTTCCTGGATGCTTTCAATGGCTGGCAGTTGGTAAAAGAGCTGAAAGAAGCAACAGGACTTCCTGCAGCTACCTCTTTTAAACATGTATCCCCTGCAGGAGCAGCAGTTGGTCTTCCTCTGACCGAGACTCTGGCTAAGATTTACTGGGTAGATGATCTGGGAGAGCTGTCTCCTCTGGCATGTGCTTATGCAAGAGCAAGAGGCGCTGACAGAATGTCTTCTTTCGGTGATTTCATCGCACTTTCCGATGTCTGCGATGCTGATACAGCCAGACTGATCAAGCGTGAGGTATCCGATGGCGTTATTGCTCCCGGTTATACCGAGGAGGCACTGGAGATGCTGAAAGCCAAGAAGAAGGGCAACTACAATGTGATTCAGATCGATCCTTCCTATACACCGGCTCCTATCGAGAGAAAGCAGGTATACGGCATCACCTTCGAACAGGGCAGAAACGAACTGGACATCAACGGTGATCTGTTATCCAATATCATAACAGAGAATAAGGAGATTCCGGAAGAAGCTCTGATCGACATGAAGATCTCCCTGATCACCTTAAAATATACCCAGTCCAACTCTGTTTGCTACGTAAAGGGCGGACAGGCTATCGGTATCGGTGCAGGACAGCAGTCTCGTATCCATTGTACCAGACTGGCAGGACAGAAGGCTGACAACTGGTATCTGCGTCAGGCTCCTCAGGTACTGAACCTGCAGTTTTTGGATAAGATCGGTCGTGCTGACAGAGACAATGCTATTGACCTCTATATCGGTGAGGAATATATGGATGTTCTGGCTGACGGCGCATGGGAAAATATCTTCAAGGTAAAACCTCCCGTATTCACTGCAGAAGAGAAGCGTGCATGGCTTGACGGAATGCAGGATGTGACCCTGGGCTCCGATGCCTTCTTCCCGTTCTCTGATAATATCGAGAGAGCACATAAGAGTGGTGTAAAATATATTGCACAGCCCGGTGGTTCCGTGAGAGACGATGCTGTTATCGACTGCTGCAACAAATATAACATGGTAATGGCCTTTACCGGTATCAGATTGTTCCACCACTAGTCCGTGATTGACTGTTTCCACGCTTTGTGATAAGATAAAGGATATTTAGTAAAGCTATGTCATTACAGGAAAAGCGAGGAGTTCTTATGAGCGAGATGGAAAAGAACAACAATACCGAAGTGGAAGCTGAAGAGAAGGTTTCCCGAAATTTTATTGAGCAGATTATTGATAAAGACCTGGCTGAGGGAGTGTATGATACGGTGCATACCCGTTTCCCTCCCGAGCCAAACGGTTATCTTCATATCGGACATGCCAAGAGCATTCTGTTAAACTATGGACTGGCCCAGCAGTACGGCGGTAAGTTCAATATGCGTTTTGATGATACCAATCCTACCAAGGAAAAGGTGGAATTCGTTGAGTCTATCAAGGCTGATATCCAGTGGCTGGGAGCAGACTGGGAGGACAGGCTGTTCTTTGCTTCCAATTATTTCGGTGATATGTATGAGGCTGCTGTAAAGCTGATCAAGAAAGGCAAGGCATATGTATCTGACCTGAGCGCGGAGGAAATCCGTGAATACAGAGGAAGTCTGACAGAGCCCGGTAAAGAGGACCCTTCTGCAGGCAGAAGCGTGGAAGAGAACCTGAAGCTGTTTGAAGAGATGAAAGACGGAAAATATGCCGATGGAGAAAAGGTACTGCGTGCTCGCATCGACATGGCTTCTCCTAACATCAACATGAGAGACCCGGTTATCTATCGTGTGGCTCACATGACTCATCACAATACAGGTGATAAGTGGTGCATTTATCCTATGTATGATTTTGCACATCCCATTGAGGATGCCATCGAAGGAATCACCCATTCCATCTGTACTCTGGAGTTCGAGGACCACAGACCGCTGTACGACTGGGTAGTAAGGGAGCTTGAGTATCCTCATCCTCCGAAGCAGATTGAATTTGCAAAATTGTATCTGACCAATGTAGTAACCGGTAAGAGATATATTAAGAAGCTGGTAGAAGAAGGCATCGTGGACGGATGGGATGATCCCCGTCTGGTATCTATCGCAGCACTGAGAAGAAGAGGATTCACACCTGAGTCCATTAAGAAGTTCGTAGAGCTGTGCGGTATTTCCAAGAGTAATTCTTCTGTAGACTATGCAATGCTCGAGTATTGTATCAGAGAGGATCTGAAAGTAAAGAAGCCTCGTATGATGGCTGTGCTGGATCCGGTGAAGCTGATCATTGACAATTATCCGGAAGGACAGACCGAGATGTTGGAAGTACCCAACAACCTGGAGAATCCTGAACTGGGCAGCCGTCAGGTTCCTTTTGGAAAGGAATTGTATATTGAGAGAGAAGACTTCATGGAAGTACCTCCCAAGAAATATTTCCGTATGTTCCCGGGCAACGAAGTACGTCTGATGAATGCTTACTTTGTAAAGTGTACAGGCTGTGTCAAGGATGAGGAAGGCAATGTGACAGAGATTCACTGCACCTATGATCCGGAAAGCAAGGGCGGCAACAGCCCGGATGGCCGTAAAGTAAAGGGAACCATTCACTGGGTAGCAGCTGATCAGGCTGTTAAGGCAGAAGTCAGACTGTATGAAAATATCATCGATGAAGAGAAGGGTGTATACAATGAAGACGGAAGTCTGAATCTGAATCCCAACTCTTTGACCGTACTGAAAGAATGTTATCTGGAGCCTGCTTTTGCCGGTGCGAAGGCATATGACAGCTTCCAGTTCGTACGTCAGGGCTTCTTCTGTGTAGATTCTAAAGATTCTGCACCGGATGCACTGGTATTCAACCGTATTGTATCACTGAAGAGTTCTTATACTTTGCCTAAGTAATTGATGCTCAGGATGAGGTAAGGAAGAGGGAATATGTACGATCTGACCATTCAGCTGCAATTGAATAGTGAGAAATGTCTGTATGAACAGATCTATGAGCATATCAGACAGGAGATAAGAGAGGGGAAGCTTCTTATGGGTGAGAGGCTTCCCTCTACCCGTTCTCTGGCAGAATATCTTCAGGTGGCCAGGAGTACGGTAGATGTAGCGTATGCCCAGCTGCTCAGTGAAGGATATATCGAATCCAGACCCTACAAGGGATATTATGTGTGCAGGATGGAGGAACTGTTTCAGCTGGAAACACGCCCTGATAGCAGCTGTCAGGCAGCTGACACGGGCCCGGATAATTTTCAGCAGAAGGGAAAAAACGGATTTGGTGTGAAAAATCGGAATTCCCGGAGTGAGAACACAGTCTTACAGCCTGAAGAATCCGATGAGGAGACTGCTTATCTATATGATTTTTCTCCCACCGGAATTGATATGAGTGCATTTCCTTTTAGCGTCTGGAAAAAAATTACGAAAAACGTACTGAATGATGACAGGAGCGGCTTGTATCTGCTGGGAGAGCCGCAGGGTGACTATGATTTGAGGCTGACTATCAGCAGATATCTGCATTCTTCCAGAGGTGTCAACTGTAGTCCGGAACAGATTATCGTAGGTGCCGGAAACGATTATCTGCTGCTTCTGCTGGAGAAGATATTGGGGCCCAATGTCCGTGTAGCCATGGAAAATCCTACTTACAAAAGGGCCTATCGGATATTTTGTTCCTGTGGATATGAGATCGCAGCCGTTGATATGGATGAAAACGGCATGCGGGTGGATTCTCTGGAACAGGCAAATGCAACTGCGGCGTATGTCATGCCTTCCCATCAACACCCCACAGGCGTAGTCATGCCGATCGGAAGAAGGACGGAGTTGTTACACTGGGCAGGGCAGCAGGAAGGCAGATACCTGATAGAAGATGATTATGACAGTGAATTCCGTTACCGGGGCAAACCGATTCCTTCATTACAGTCTTCTGATAAACATGGCAGAGTTATTTATATCGGAACCTTTTCCAAGGCTATAGCACCGGCAATTCGTGTCAGTTATATGGTGCTGCCGCAGCAGCTTTTAGAAAGCTACCGAAAAGAGTGCTTCTTCTTTTCTTCAACAGTATCCAGAATCGACCAGAGGATTTTGAATGAATTTATCAGAGAAGGGTATTTTGAACGACATCTGAATAAGATGCGTAAGCTATACAGGGCAAAGCATGAAATGATGCTGGAATGTCTGGGTCCGCTTGAAGAAAAGTTTTCGTTATCCGGTGAGAATGCGGGACTTCATCTTCTGCTTACTTCTAAAGAGGGAAGAGAAGAGGCTGAACTGATAAGAATGGCCGGTCAACAGCAGGTCAAGGTATACGGACTGTCTGACAGCTTTATCGGGAAAAAAGGGGAAGGAATGGAGTCTTTCACAGTATTACTGGGATTCGGAGCACTGACACAGGAAGAAATCAAGGAAGGCGCGGACAGACTGAAAAAAGCATGGCTGTAGAATACAGCCATGCTGTGAATTTGTTGATTCCGAAAGAAGAATAGAACAAGAAAGCATATGCATGCTTACTCAGCATCTTCGTCATCGAAGAATTCTTCTACTTTTTCGATTTCTTCATCTGCTGTCTCGGCAGCCGGTGCGTCCTGCTCAGCAACGGGTTCGGCCTGGGCGGCAACATCGGTCACAGGCTTCTCTGTTGGTTCTGCGCATTCATCAGATGATGCTTTCTCTGCATTGGTTTCTTCAGAATGCTCTGCATTCTCTCTGTGTAAAGGAACGTAAGAACGGGAAGAAACATCGGTATCATCATCTAATTCATCATTGAAATCATCATAATCCTCGTCTTCATCATCATGAAGAGGGGCAGTGGAATCTTTTTTCTGCAAGTAATAAACGGCAGCAGCCGCAACAGTGGCAACAGCTGCAGTCAAGAGTAAGATTTTACCAGATTTTTTTGCCATAAGGTTACTCCTTTCAAGTACTTTGTGTTATATTTATATTAATACTATTTTGAGGAAAAGAAAAGAGAATATGTATAATATTTTTATAAAATTTGCAACGGAGGACGATCATGAACGGTAAGTTTTTTGACCTGAAGAAAGAAAAGCAGGATAGAATGATCAACGCAGCCCTTAAGGTATTCGGCATGCAGGGGTATCGTCATGCCAGTACGGATGAAATTGTAAAAGAAGCTGATATCAGCAAGGGACTACTTTTTCATTATTTTGGGAGTAAACTGGGCCTGTATACTTTTGTATATGATTATAGTGTCAGATTCATGACGCTGGAATTAAAAGCATGTATCAATCCCCTGACCACGGAACTGTTTGAACTGATGAAGCAGACAGAACAGGGAAAGATGCATGCCATGCGGGCATATCCTTATATGCAGCAGTTTTTGAACCGGGCGATGACAGAGGATGTGAGCGAGGCACTTCTGGCAGTGGAAGAGAAGAGGAATCTCTGGCTGGAATCTTGTGAACACTGGTACCGTCAGATTGACATGTCCAGACTGCCTGAAGGAGTGGATGGTCCCAGACTATATAAAATGATGGAACTTACCATCAAGGGTCTCATGACGGAGAAGTTTGAAGACCATTCTTTCCAGCCGGAGATGTTATATGAAGAAATCTGCAGCTACCTGAATATGATGAAACGCGTTGTCTATCGGTAGGCAGTTATTTGGACATTTTGTAGGGCTGATCGGCAGGGTATCCGCCTTTCAGCTTCTGCATGCCTCTCTGAATGGCATCCTTGGAATTCTTCCAGTCGGCATCCTTATTGCGGTAGTCGAATTTTTCCACCAGCCATGCCACATCATCGGCAATTCGTTTCATGTTCTCTTCCATGAGAGGCAGTACGGTTTCATAGAAAGTCTCTTTATCTTTATCGGAAAGCTTTGCATCTGCAGCTTCACACAGATCCTTGAAATGGGGAAGACAGAAGCCTTTGCTGTTCTTTACTTTTTCCCGAAATTCCTCATCCCTTTTGTACATATAGAAGAAAGTATCGAGATAACGGGCATAGGTGTCCTTGTACTGATTGCAGATATAGCAGGATTCCTCTTTCTGCTCAATCCACATGCCGATGGCATTGCCGCTCTGTGCAGTTTTACGGAACTTGTCCTTGAGACTGGATTTCCCGGGATGGAAGGAGGCAAACTGGCTCTTCATCTCTCCCAGCATTTTGATATAATGGGTCTTTAGAATCCAGGCATTACCCAGTGTGTTCCCATAGTCGAACATTTTCTGAAAATGCATACGACAAAAGCCTGCCTTATCGGTCATCTCACGGATATCGGCTTCCATATAGGAGGAACCGGAACCTAACACAAAGTCTAACAGGTCCTGTTCAATACTGCGTTCGATAAAGCAAAAGGGGCATTCGTCCTGGGCATTTATGGCATCGTTTAAAGGAATAGTATAAAGTTGTTCTTTCATATGCAGACTCGCTTTCATGTCTTTTGATATCTAGTTTACTGTACATTTACGTAAAATACAAGCGAAATGGAAAAATTGTTACATAAAAATGGCAAAATTGTAATAAATAGTAATGTAAACTTAAGAAAAATTAACTTGTATTACGGCATAAATCAAGCTACACTGAATACATAGAGCAAAGGTTACAAAATAGATTGAGAGTGTGATTGAACTTGGTTTTCAGTAGTATAGAGTTCTTACTGTATTTCCTTCCCCTCTTCATGATTCTCTACGGAATAACCCCCAAAGCATATAAAAATGTGACACTTCTTTTAGGAAGCCTTATTTTTTATGCCTTTGGAGAGCCGAAGTATCTGCTTCTGCTGGCGATTTCTCTGTTGGTGAATTATGTAGTAGGCCTGAATCTGGCGGGGAAGAAGAAAGAGAGCAGAACAGAATATCGGAAAAGAAAAAGATTATTTATATGTGCCGTGGCAGGAAATGTGGGAATACTGGTTCTGTTTAAAGGGGCCCCAAATGAACTGGGGATTCCTCTGGGTATCAGCTTTTACACGTTTCAGATATTGTCTTATCTTGCGGATGTGTATCACGGGACGATTCGCAGAGAGACATCATTCCTGAAGCTTTCTACTTACATAGCGATGTTCCCGCAGCTGATTTCGGGGCCGATCGTGAATTATGAAGAAGTGGCAGCAGATTTAGATAACAGGAAAGTAACGGCAGCAGGGGTTCAGGATGGATTGAAAGTATTTACCATGGGACTTGCATCCAAGGTACTTTTGGCAGACAGGATAGGTATTTTATGGCAGCAGGTGCAGACCACGGGTTTTGAGAGTATCTCCACACAGCTGGCATGGTTGGCGGCAATAGCATATTCCATGAAAATTTACTTTGATTTCTACGGATATTCTCTTATGGCGATCGGTCTGGGCAGGATGTTAGGGTTTGAACTGCCTGAGAATTTTATGGAGCCTTATATGGCAAGAGGGGTACGGGATTTTTACCGCAGATGGCATATGACATTGGGAAGGTGGTTCAGGAATTATGTGTATATTCCTCTGGGTGGGAACAGAAAGGGAGAACAGAGGACGGTTCTGAATCTCCTGGCAGTCTGGATCCTGACCAGTATGTGGCATGGAACTACACCTAATTTCCTGGTGTGGGGAATGCTATTGTGGTGTTGTATTGTAATGGAGCGGCTTCTGGACCGTTTCAGAGTATTCAGGAAGATGCAGGTTCTCCCAAGGCTGTATCTGTGGGCTGTGATTCCGGTTACCTGGGTATGTTTTGCTGTTTCGGACATCGGCAGACTTGAGATTTATCTTGGCAGGATGTTTGGGCTGATTGAGGGTATCAATGTCAGTGCGGGAGACTGGCAGAGGGCACTTTCCGATTATTTCTGGCTGTTCTTTATCTGCTTCGTGGCATGTACGCCTCTGGTAAAAAACATCTATCGGAAAATAAAGGGACATATCCTGGGACAGATTTTACTGGCGGTTCTTTTCTGGGTATGTGTGGTACAGATTATCATAGCGGGGGAAAATACATTTATGTATTTCAGATTTTGACAGTTACAACGGATGAGGTGAGTTATTTGAAATTTTGGAAGAAATGGTCTTTTGTGATTCTTTTGATACTATGCGGTGCGGGAGTACTGACAGTAACGGAGTCATGGCAGGGAGTGGCAGATCCTGCGTATGGAATTGGATCATGGGTCCTGACGGCAGGTGCAAATATGGGGACTTTGCTTTCCGGTGATTGGGGTAAGAAAAGGATAGAAGAATTGACAGAAGATAACACCAATGAGGATTCTGTGAAAGGGGAAATGGCAGGAGAGGAAAAGGCAGAGCAGGAATCTGCAGGGCAGTACGAAAAGCCTCTTCCCTGTGAAACAGCGGGTGCCCCGCAGGAAGGTGTAATCGCCGGAGACAGTAGTGAAGATGCCCGGGAGGAAGTGACTTATCGTGACCCTTGGGAAGTGGTGTACACTGCTGTGGAGGATGATTATTTCAGCGATGCATTGTTTATCGGAGATTCCAGAACAGTGGGAATGTTCGAATATGGAGGACTGGAAAACACAGCTACGTTTTATGCTTCTACCGGTCTTACAATATTTAAGTTGTTTGATTCTGAAATTGTGCCGGTAGCCGACAGTAAAGAGAAGATTACCGTTGAACAGGCACTAAGTGAAAATCAGTTTAAGAAAATTTATCTGATGGTGGGCATCAATGAAATGGGAAGAGGTGACCTGGAAGGATTTCTTGCCAAATACAGTGAAGTTATCACACATCTTAAGGAACTGCAGCCGGAGGCCATTATTTATCTGCAGGGAATTATGAAAGTAACTACAGAACGTTCCGGCAAAGGCGATTATATCAGTAATGCAGGAATTGAGGAACGCAATGCCGGGATCGCTGCTTTGGCAGATAATGTGAAAGTATATTATCTGGATGTGAATCCGGTTTTCTGTGATGAGATGGGCGGTATGGATCCGTCATACACGACGGATGGTGTGCACCTTATGGCACAATATATTCCCATATGGAAAGAATTTTTAAAACAGCATGCAGTTGTACTTGACTGATTCTGATGTGGAAGGTATTATAAAAAATAGGATTTTATAAAAATTTAATACTTTCACAATAGGAGGAGAAATTCATGAGTGAAAAATCAACGAAAGCTAAGGTAGTACTTGGCGACAAACCCATTTATGATGCCAAAGAGCTGGGAACACCCAGAGTATTGCTTCTGGGGTTACAGCATATGTTCGCCATGTTCGGAGCCACGATCCTGGTACCTATGTTGACAGGTCTGGACGTATCTACCACACTGCTGTTTGCAGGTGTCGGTACATTATTGTTCCACTTCCTCAGCAAAGGTAAAGTCCCTGCTTTCCTGGGGTCGTCTTTTGCATTCCTGGGCGGATATGCTGCTATTGCTCCCATGTTGACAGATGCAGCCGGTAATCAGGTGGCGAATAAGGAACTGCTTCCTTATGCCTGCTTCGGTGTGGCATGTGCCGGTCTGCTGTATCTGGTGATGGCATTGTTGATCAAAATCTTCGGAGCCGGCAAAGTAATGAGATTCTTCCCGCCTATTGTAACGGGACCTATTATCATTGCCATCGGTCTGACCCTTTCCAAGTCTGCGATTGATAACTGCGCTACCGACTGGTTCATTGCCGTAGTTGCGATTGCTCTGGTAGTTGTCTGCAACATCTGGGGTAAGGGAATGGTGAAGATTGTTCCCATCATCATTGGTGTTGTAGGTTCCTATGTATTGGCAGCAATTATGGGAAGGGTAGACTTTACGGCCGTAGCAGAAGCTGACTGGCTGGGAATCCCGATTCACTGGAATGAAACAGCATTTTCCGTTATAGTGGATGGAGACGCTTCTCTGCTGATCACTTCCGTTGTTACGATTATGCCTATCGCACTTGCTACCATGGTTGAGCATATCGGTGATATCTCTGCAATTTCTTCTACTGTTGGCATTAATTATTTCAAGGATCCGGGGCTGCATCGCACTTTGCTGGGTGATGGTCTTGCTACTATCCTTGCTGCTCTGTTCGGTGCACCCGCCAATACTACATACGGTGAGAATACCGGTGTGCTTTCTCTTACGAAGGTATTCGATCCTCTGGTAATCAGGATCGCAGCCGTATTTGCTATTTTGTTTTCTTTCTCACCTAAGTTTGCAGCTATCATCGGATGTATGCCCACTGCCACCTGTGGTGGTGTATCCCTGGTACTGTATGGTATGATTTCTGCAGTTGGTGTCCGTAACGTGGTAGAGACCAAGGTAGACTTCTCCAAGAGCCGTAATGTTATCATTGCAGCACTGATCCTGGTACTGTCCATCGGCATCAATTACAGTTCTGCAGGTGCTGTTGGCTTCAGCATCGGAGATATGAACATCAGCTTCTCCGGACTGGCAGTCGGTGCCATGGTCGGTATCATTCTGAATGCAATTTTGCCGGGAAAAGATTATACTTTTGATGAGGATGAGCCTTCCGACACCGGAGTGGATTTTGCAGTGAAGGGTCAGAAGAATTAGAACGATAAGCTGATCTGTGAAAAGAAAGTATACAGTAATATAAAGAGTCTGCAGCGCCATGATGAGAGCGTGCTGCAGACTCTTTTGTTGTACTGCGAAAATTTTTGAATTACCTATTGACATGGTAGGTAAAAAATGGTAATATTCTACCAACCTACAGAAATGGTAGGCAATAAAAACAGGAAGGTATAAGACATGGCTTTTTATTTTGAGGAGCTCGTCAGAGCAAATTACCGGTTCGGTCGAATGTGCTGCTGTTATTGTTAGAAAGAGACAACGACAATAAGATCATTTGACAGGAAAGGATATCAAAATTATGAGCAATAAAAAATATAGATTCGAGACACTTCAGATTCATGTAGGGCAGGAGAATCCTGATCCGGCTACGGATGCCCGTGCGGTACCTATTTATGCAACGACTTCTTATGTATTTAAAGATTCAGCCCAGGCAGCAGGAAGGTTTGGACTTTCAGAGGGAGGTAATATTTATACCCGTCTGATGAATCCGACTTCTGATGTTTTTGAGAAGAGAATCGCAGCGCTGGAGGGTGGTGTCGGTGCACTGGCTACGGCATCCGGTTCCGCAGCGATCACTTATGCGGTGCAAAATATTGCAGTGGCAGGAGACCATATCGTGGCGGCTGCCAATCTTTATGGAGGTACCTATAATCTGTTTGCCAATACACTGCATGATCAGGGATTATCTGTAACATTCGTGGATGCATCAGATCCTGCCAATTTCGAGGCTGCGATTCAGGAGAATACGAAGCTTGTATATGCAGAGACATTGGGCAATCCCAATTCGGATATCCTGGATATTGAGGCTGTAGCCGAAGTTGCCCACAAACATGGCATTCCGCTGATCGTAGACAATACATTTGCAACTCCTTATCTGTTAAGACCCATTGAGCACGGCGCGGATATTGTAGTACATTCAGCTACGAAATTTATCGGCGGTCACGGTACTGTAATGGGCGGTGTAGTTGTAGATTCCGGTAAATTTGACTGGGCGCAGAATGATAAGTTCCCGGGACTGTCGCAGCCCAATCCTTCTTACCATGGAGTGGTATTTACGAAAGCCTGCGGCAATCTGGCGTATATATTGAAGCTTCGTACCACCTTGATGAGAGATCAGGGAGCAACGATTTCCCCTTTCAACTCATTCCTGCTGCTGCAGGGGCTTGAGACCTTGTCCCTGCGTCTGGAACGCCACACGGAAAATGCATTGAAAGTAGTTGAATTTCTGAAGAATCATCCTCAGGTGGAAAAGGTGAACCATCCTTCTTTGTCAGAGGGAAGACAGAAGGAACTTTATAACGAGTATTTCCCGGATGGTGCGGCATCTATTTTTACCTTTGAAATCAAGGGAGATGCCCAGACTGCCAGAAAATTTACGGAGAGTCTGGAGCTGTTTTCCCTGCTTGCAAATGTGGCAGATGTAAAGTCTCTGGTAATTCATCCGGCATCGACCACTCATTCCCAGATGAATGAAGAAGAGCTTCTGGCAGCGGGCATTAAGCCCACTACCGTGCGCCTGTCCATCGGTACAGAACACATAGAGGATATTATAGAAGATCTGCAGCATGGTTTTGATGCTGTGAAATAGAAGAGAGGTAACACATGCTGATTTCAACAAAAGGCAGATATGCACTGCGGGTAATGATCGATCTGGCAGAACATGATCAGGGTGAGTATATTCCGCTTAAGGATATTGCAGAACGCCAGAATATTTCCAGAAAATATCTGGAAAGTATCATGACCATGCTTTCCAAGGCAGAATTCGTGGATGGTGTGCATGGAAAGGGCGGTGGTTACCGTCTGAACAGGAAGCCGGGGGAATACAGGATCGGTGATCTGCTTCGGCTTACTGAAGGAACATTGGCACCGGTCGCCTGTCTGGAATATGGAGCGCAGCCTTGCGCCAAAGCCGGTGAGTGCAGGACACTGCCGATGTGGGATAAGTTGAATACGATGATTAATGATTACCTGGACAGCGTATCGCTGGGGGAACTGATGCGGGACCAGGAGGCTTGAGGGTTTATTAAGGGCTTGCGGGGAAGAGATGAATGGCATATAATAGAGGAGGTGTTAGAGAAAGTGAATGCCTGGGGCTGCTCAAAAAACGGTACGTGGAAAGTGAGTGCAGCAGGAGGCAGGGCAGGAGGACTGGTAATGAGTAATAGAATACCCGGCAGGATAAATGTAGTCGACATGCATTGTGATACAATTTCCGGAATATATGGTGAGAGAAATCGAGGGAGAGAATGCAATCTTCGGAAGAATATCGGGCATATCGATCTTCAGAGCATGTGTGAGGGCGGATATCTGCTGCAGAACTTTGCATTATTTGTAAACATGGGCAGGTGTGAGAATCCGTGGGAGAGTGTG
Source organism: Acetatifactor sp. (assembly GCA_045124375.1). Classification (GTDB taxonomy): domain Bacteria; phylum Bacillota; class Clostridia; order Lachnospirales; family Lachnospiraceae; genus Acetatifactor. The sequence goes on along the minus strand of JBGVLR010000069.1, from coordinate 1,975 downwards.
CTGGCGCTGCATGCAGTATACGAAGAGGAACTGGCTAAGAATCAGGATCTGATCGCGCCGGTGTACCGGTTTGAGGATATTGAGAAGAACATCAGTCATGGGAAGATGTCAGCCATGCTTACGGTGGAAGAAGGCGGCGTGTGTCAGGGAGACCTTTCCAAGTTACATATTTTATATGAAAAAGGTGTCAGAATGGTGACACTGACCTGGAACTATCCCAATGAACTGGGGTATCCCAATCTGGACGCCAATAAAGAAAAAAATGTCATGGGAAATCCGGTACTGGAGAGGGAGTATCTGAATACTGCTGATACAACAAACGGACTGACTCAAACAGGGCGCAGGTTCGTGGAAGAAATGGAAGCGCTCGGCATGATCCCGGATGTATCCCATCTGTCGGATGCAGGATTCTATGATGTGCTGGCCTGCACGAAGAAGCCTTTTGTAGCAAGCCATTCTAATGCGCGGGCTGTCTGTCCCTGCGTGAGAAATATGACAGATGACATGATACGTAAGCTGGCGGAACGAGGGGGATGTATGGGACTCAATTATTGTCCCGATTTCCTGGTTCAGAAGCCGGTGGGCGTACAGAATCCCGGAACAGTAGAGGATATTGTAAAGCAGGCAAGGTATATCGCCAATGTAGGTGGAATAGAAGTGCTTGGACTGGGCAGTGATTTTGACGGTATCGAGGGACACGAAGAACTGGCTGGAGCACAGAGTATGGAGAAGCTTTATGATGGTCTGTTAAAAGGAGGTTTTACCTCCGGGCAGGTGGATAAGATTTTTTCCGAAAATGTACTTCGAGTATATAAAGAGTGCCTGAAATAAGAAACGGATCTAAAATTCAAGTTTTAATGAAAAAGTACAGCTGTAGAAATATATGATGTTCTATAGCTGTACTTTTTATTACACAATTTGTTGTTTTGGAGTTTAAAGGGGGCAGGTTTTCTGCCTGTATTACTTACTCAGTACTTCCTCTAACCAGGGAATCGAACTGGAAGCGCCTTCTCTGGAAACTGCAATGGAAGAGGCCTTTGAAGCAATCTGAAGTGCCTCAGCGATATCCTTACCGGCAGACACCATGGCTAGAAAATATCCGGTAAAGGTGTCACCTGCGGCAGTGGTGTCTACAGCATTAGTCTTGTAAGCAGGCTGTCGGATCAACTTTTCAGCATTTTTAAACAGGCAGCCGTCCTTTCCAAGAGTCAGGAGGACATTGCTTTTCGGAAAACGCTGGCAGAGATCGGTAACGATTTCCATAGGATCTTCTTTCCCTGTAAGCTCATTTCCCTCAATTTCGTTACAAAGCCACCAATCTACATAAGAAAGGGGGAGGTTCAGCAGGCTTTTGGCAAAAGGAGAGGGGTTGAAAGCAATCTGCATGCCTTTTGCATGAGCAATCTTGAAAATAACATCCAGGTTGTTGATCTCGTTCTGTAATAACAGGATATCTCCGTTTTGGGCATCTTCAAGTGCTTTTTCTATGTATTCGGAAGTAAAACAGTGGTTGGCACCCGGGAAAAGCAGGATACAGTTCTGACCAGTTGCATCTACCTGAATGATGGCGTGACCGGATGGCATATCTGCCATCCGGAGATATCTGATGTCTACCTTGGAGGCTTCCAGAATGTCTGCGAGCCATTTGTCATTCTTACCGATAAAACCGCCGTGAATGGCAGCTGCACCGGCTCTTCCCAGTGCGACAGACTGATTCAGGCCTTTTCCTCCGGGAAATGTCTGCATTTCTTCGGAAGCCAGTGTCTCTCCGGGGCGGACAAAATGTGGTACCTGATACACATAATCAATATTTAAGGAACCTAAGTTATATATTTTCATAATTATAAACCGCCTTTCTGCGAAAGGCACCAATGGGGTTATGAAACCCTTTAGATTCTTTCGCTTTTAATTTTACCTTCCTTCTGTTATTATCTTCTTTATAAGACTGACACACTACAGAACACGTGGAGGTGAG
>JBGVLR010000068.1:0-14410 GCA_045124375.1 Acetatifactor sp. | reverse complement strand
TAAAGTGAACCCATTTGTCAAGACACTTTTTAAAAAAAATTAAGTTGGATTTCGGAAGGGATAATCCCATCCTTTTTCTCCCTTGTTTACCCACTAAGTGTGGATATATGAACTGTCAAGGGTGTGCTGCTTGGCAGCTTCCGAAGGAACCCTTTACAGTTCATATATCCGCGCTTACCCTTCGGGAAGGGAGAGACAGGATAATTACCTGTCCCAGTAGACTTCCTCTGGCGTGCGGTATTTCAGCCGTGAGTGTGGTCGCTCGTGGTTATAAAACTTCATGTAATTATTAATACCGATACGTGCTTCTCTTGGTGTCTCATATGCATTTGGATACACATCCTCATATTTTATGGTTCGCCAGAGCCTTTCCACAAAGATATTGTCGTAGGCACGACCACGGTGATCCATACTGATCCTGGATCCGGCATCCAGAAAAATCTGTGTGAATTTGGGGCTTGTAAAATGGCTTCCCTGGTCAGAATTCATGATCTCAGGCCTGGATACTTTTAATGCTTTGTGACTGGTATCCAGAACAAACCCTATTTCCATGGTGTCACTCAGCTGCCAATGCAGCACAAACCGAGAGTACCAATCGATGATCGCCACCAAATAAAGCCAATCTGTTTTCACTGGTATATAGGTAATGTCGATGGACCAAACCTGATCAGGATGGTCGATTTTAAGCCCTTTCAGCAGGTAGGGATATATTTTATTGGCCGGTTCCGGCCTGCTTGTATTCTGCCGTGGATATACGGCTTGTATGCCCATTTCCTGCATATGCCGAAGGACTGCTTTGTGATTGATCAGATAATGCTCTTTTTCATTAAGATACCAGCAAATACGGCGATATCCATACATTGGGTATCGGGTATAGATTTTGTCAATCAACTGCTTAATGTACAGATCTTCTGTGGAATGTGGAGCCGGCTGATAATAGAGCCCGCTTCTATTAAGTCCCAGAAGGCTGGCCTGTACAGATATGGGAAGCGTTGATCCATTCATATCCACAAGCAGTCGACGTTCCGGTACGCTAAGTTCAGAAACCAGATTTTTTTTCAACCACTCGTTTTGAGTGGTGAGCTTGCCGATCTGCGCATATAAATCGTTGATCTCAGCTTCGCGTGCTTTTTGAGCCTTACGTTCTTTGGATGAATTGTCCTGGAACAGTGTATACAGTTGAGTTTCTGCTTCCCGCTTCCACTTTGAAAGCATATTTGGATGAATATTGTTCTCAGCAGCAATCTCATTGATGGTGCGCTCGCCTCGAATTGCTTCAAGAACAAGCCTGGATTTCTCCTCTGGTGAATGTTGTTGTCTTGCCATAGTTGGACTCCTTTCGCTATAAAATCATAAGGGAAATCCAACTTAAAAACAACGATTTTTTTGTCTTAATTTATGGGTTCATTATACTGCCATCTGCTCTTACTTCATATGCACCAAGATAAACTTTCTTATTCCAGTCTCTCTGCACCAACAGATAGTCTCCGTTCACATGACGAACAACCACATCCGCAATCAAATGAAAAATCCCATCCGGAACAGCTTCTCCTCACACTAAATCAAATCCTGCCTTTGTCTCATCCCTATAATATGCATCCCATAATTCCATATTTCTATTTTTTTTCAATCAGTTTTTAGTCTATCTTACCACCTTGTTACTTCCCCGGTAATATAATCTACTTCAAACCAGCCCTTGGTCTGAGTTGCAAATACGGTATTTTCATCCTCTTCATAGTAGACATAATGATGTCCAAACTGATAACAGCCATCCTCCTCGCAATTGAAGAATATCAACGACTCGCAATATCGGTCAAATGTTTCATCTGACCAAGTGAAATAATCTTTACCGATTATCACCTGAAAATTGCTGTTCTCATCATAGCTGATTTCTTCCAACTCCGCGTCTTCCAAATATGTATAATTCTCCTTTAACAGTTCCCATGCTTCTTCCACTGTCAGCTTATCCATCGCAGCTTGATTACTTGTGTCGGCAACCAACGCTTTTTCATCATAATCCGCATCAGACAGAGATTCTTGCAACATTCCGTTTAACCCGATGATTCTCAATACAGAAGCGCCGCTTTCATCCACAATACTACCGATCCAGATTTGTCCGGCTTCTCCCATGGAAATTCCCTGCCAATTACTGAACATTTGCCGACAGGTTTCTGCTTCAATTGCCGTTACAAATTCCGCGTTGATTTGCTGGTCAAAATCCAATTCCAGAAATTCATCGGAATCATTCACCGTGACACCACTTATGGTAATGGGATAGTTGATTTTCGCAGACAATGCAGCCCAATCCTTATCCTGAATATTCTGTCTAATTTCTAATACAAAAGCTTCCACTTCACTTGCAGGAAGGGATGTAGCTACCGCATAATAGTCCGCAGGCGTTTCAACATTTTGATCATCTTCCCCATCTCGCATCTCTTCATCCGTCAGCACAGTCTCTGCAACTTCTACAACCAATTCCTCTTCCTGAACCTTATCAGCCGTCTCTTCCGAGTTTTCTCCCGTCTCTTCTGATATTTCCGTTGTTCCTTCCGACATTTCCCCTGACCCTTCCGGTATTCCCTCTGTTCCTTCCGCCATTTCTGCTGTCTCTTCCACTGTCGAAAAGTTCTCAGACTCTTCTGTTTCGGACACTGCACCACATCCTACCAACAAACATGTACTCAATACCAACACAAGATAAGTAATTTTCTTTTTCATCATTTAAACCTTTCTATACAATTCACTTTATACACAGCTTTATATTTTTCAATATTATTACCCTTTATCTCATAATATACTGCATAGCTTACCTCCGCCAAGTATCATTTTGGCATATTTTCTTTCCTTCTTACGCTTTCTACTTTTGAATGGTTTTCAAAAACAAAAAAGCAGGGTTTCCCCCGCAATGAATAAGCATACCTGAAAACACATCAGAAAATCCTCATGTATCTCCAGGTATTGCCACTATTTGCTCATGGGGAAGAATAAAAATAAGCACACAAATAAAAGCGCCTTACGCTTATGTGTTTAACTTATTTACACATTCTTCCACATGCAAACATTAACATGGCAAATACCTCTTTCTCATTTTTCTTTAGTATAAGGCTTTCTCCTTTACCTGTCCGCAACACTTTTTGACTACTATACAACTGCCTCAACAAGCAGTTTATCACCAAAAACGATATCTTTGACACCAATTTCTTTCTTTTTATTAAAATTAAAGCTGAGCATATATCCCTTCTTCAAATGGTAGTAATCAAGATAGTCCGAAAGCTGTTCTTCTCCCCTCTCCTTATACGCATTGCCGCGCCAGATTTTAAGTTCGCAAATATGCTGCTCACCATTATAATCTATAACGATATCCATACGTTCCCGGTTTCGTGTTTCCGCTTCTACATAACAATTTCCGGTTCCATTGATAATAGGTCGCAGGAACAGCATAAAATACTTTCTTCCTGTCTCTTCCAGAAAAACTTCCTCCTGATCACCATACAGGTAGTCAAAAGTTTCTACAAATTTTTCAAGCACCTTACGCATATTCAAGTGGCCATCAACCACAAACTGATTTTTCTGGCTGGAACCCGCAAAATAGATATCACTGTTCTGTGCATCATATTTTAAAAGATAATTATTGTAAAGCCTTGTCTCAAAAACTCTATTCGCTATTACAACATTGGAATCTACTACTTTTACAAATCCAAACATCTGCGCTGTCTGTACTGCCGGATCATCCGGATTATAGGCAATGCTCTGTCCCTGAAATAGCAGTCTTGAAATAATCCCATTTAGCTCCGGAAAATCATTCAGCTTCCCTATCAACGACTCAAACAATGAATTCTGTTCTTTGAGCAGTAACCTTAATGCTGCTAAAAATCCCGCCTTTGTCCATACACTGTTCTTGTCCGGAAAGCTTTTTTCTCCCACAATCCGTTCATCCATCAGTTTACACAATCTTGATACCAGATACGGGTAACCGGAGGTATAATCAGAAAGAAGCTCCGCCATCTCTTCTATGTTCATTCCAGTATGGTAATCATTCTCATACTCTTGCAGCATTCCGGCTATCTCTTTTGCGGAAAAACTCATATCTATCGTAAAATCCACCGCAATATTCCAAGGACTATTCATCTTATGATCATCTTCCGGTCTGATTTTTCGCTTGATATTCTTAACATCATAAACACCTGCCAGTATCACCGACTGGAATGTTGGAGATTCGTCCCGGTCAATATAATATCCTCGCAACTGTGCGAGAAAATCCAGAAATACCTGGTTATTCGTTGCACTGTCAACTTCATCGATCATTAAAACGATCGGCTTTTTTGAATATTGGCAAATAGTACTCAAAAGCCGAAATAACTCAACCAGCTCCAATTCCTCTTTGTTGTTTCGTACAACCACACTCAAATCTTCAATCGCAGCTTGTACCTGGTCCGACAATGTTGACTTTAAATCCCTGATTTCCCACAAAAAAGCATTGGCAAAGGCTACAGAAAATGCATTCTCACTCCTGAATTTGGCATCACTCATTTCCTTTTGAAAATCCATGCTGATGACCAGATACTCCTTTTCCAAGAAACGACATAACGCCTTTAATATTGTTGTTTTTCCATACTGTCGAGCACGATTAATTGTAAAATAATTCCCCATGTCTACCATTTTTTTAATTTCTATCAGTCGATTTTTAATATCGACCATATAATGGATCTCCGGCTTACAATTTCCGGTTACATTAAATATTTTACTCAAGCCATATCACACTCACTTCCCTGCTATCTCTTCCGGATTCCGTCTCTTTATTTTTAGTATAGACTATCGCAGTATAAATCGCAAGCATTGATTTTTCTTATCCGGCCTCCTCAATTCTGCATCCGAATCTGCTGCCCCTCCACCAACGGATAAGACACCACTCGTTCTCCATCCAGCTCTTCCTTATACATATCTACCCCTGTAATCTGATGGTTCTCATAGGTAGTATAATAATAAATTCCTTTATCCGTATTGCAGCAGGAGGAATAAATAGTAATCTCATACTTTCCTTCTCCCATCCGCACGCAGCCTCTCTGCTGAGCCACAGAGCCCAGAATATGGAAAAACTGGCTGATGCTCTCCGATTCAGAATCGCCTGACAGCGAATTCATCTTGGTAAATACAGCCTTCACAAACCGGGAGGCAGAGGACAGGTCTCCGGGAAGACCCATACCTCCCATACCGCGGCTGTAGGTCTCTAACGACAGCTTGTCCGAGAAGCTGTTAACCGGCGCATCAATGGACAGACTCATATAATTATTCAGGTTGAACATCTGATAGTCAAAACCCGGATTATTAGTCAGGATCCCTACCGGATTATCATATATTTTCAGCCCGTCCTTCACTGACTCTACTGTAATGGAGGCTTCCCTGTCTGAAATCATCCAATGTAAGGGGGACAGCGGCAGTTGTTCACTGAAATTAATTTTCACAAGATTGATGCGTCCCAAAAGCTCCTTCACCTGATCAATAGTAGCACACTGCCCCAGTATCCAGGGGATGAACTCAAAGGGTGATATGTTGTCTTTCCCTTCTTCTTCGGGAAAATAATATGCGTTTCCCGGGAAATTCAGTCCGGCCATGCTCAGGCCCTTTTCATTGGTGGCATCGTAGTAAAGGGGATAGTCATCTGCCACATATGCCATTCCGATCATTGCGTAATGGTGCTCCATGCTTCCCGCTTTTCTAAACCGGAACGGATAGCTGCGTGGGGTTATGGTGACTGTCTCCTTGTAGGAGAATTCCAGGTCCAGGTTACGTCCGAAATAGTGGTCTCTAGTCTTATAAGTTGCAGCAGTACACATGCTTATCTACCTCCTGTTTGCAATCTGCTGCCGTGACTTTCTGCCACGGCAGGCTCTTTTCTTATTATCTGCTTCTGTAAACATTTTATCACTGACTGCTGCCATTTGAAACCAATTTTACGAAAAATTTAGACATGCATCTCCATACTTACCGCCTCAACCTCTTCTGCTCATACCTCAATCAACTCTTTTTGCGCCGCATAATAACGGAATACCTTGTTGGTCAACATCTCATCTCTGGGAAATACCTCATTAATATCATGAATTGATTCTTTCATATTTTCATGATCCTGAAGCTGAGCCGGATGAATGATAGCTTCATGGATGCTTGTAAACCCCACCAGATAATCACCTCCCATAAGCTCCGCCAGCCGCTCCTGCACTCCTGGATAGAACAGAGCAACGGCACCATTCAGCCCCCTGGTAGTGGAAAGACGATATCCAAGGGAACCTTCCAGCTTATTTTCAGGATGTACCTTAAAGAACAGGGATTCGTCAACTGATTCACCAGGCATAAAAACCCCTTCGCAGCGTGCATGCTTCCTCTTTAAATCGGTACAATAATAAAGTCTGGGCGGCATGGTAACAAATGAATTGCGAAGTGCATTCGTCAGCAATATCTCGTCACTGACACCCCACTCTTCTATCAAAGCACGCGTTATTTTCATGGTTACATAATCGTCATCTTCATCAGATATAAGCCCATATAATGTCAGGGCAATATCTCCATACTGCCAATAAATACAATTCTCCAGTTCAAACTTATTACGTTCATAATTAATAGGACGAATGATCAATCTGCTCTTACAGCGCTCATATCCGCCTTCCTCCAGATGAAGCCAGTCCATGCTTTGACCTGCATTCTGTATTTTGACCAACAGCTCCGGAAGAATGCCTTCCCAACTTTCCTTTTTATATCTTTCATAATATTCTCTCACGCTCCAGTTCATCATGCTGCGGATATTGCCTTCTCCCCAGACCACATGAATGTAATCAGCGCGTACAATACTATCCTCCCTTCCGAAGTTCACCTTATTAATGTAACGTATCATACTAAGCATCTGGGGGTCCCTGGTAGTAAATCCTCTCTCAAGAAGCATGACTTTCTTTCCCTTTACTACCTCCTGCTGCATGATAATGCGAAATAATTCGCTTTTAAATTCCTCGTATGTCATGATAATTTCTCCTTATCTTCATCATATTATAGGCTGTGTTGTACAGCGCTGAAATCTTTGGATTAAATTGAGATATTCAAGATATCCCCGGATCACTGTCATTTACTTGATGCTCTGCCGGCAAAGCATCGTAAACATATCTCCTCCTTTCCGATTATGATTGGTCGCTTAAATTATTTGCTGCGAATCCATCACACAAAATAACCGGGGAAATTCAGCCGATATGGCCGCTCTGATGTAAGAGTTCCGGTCCAGCAATAATGGTGATGGCCATAGGAATCATGCTTGCATGAATAATTATGGCCTCTATATTATGAGTGAACCGTAACTTATAGATATTTGGTAACAACTGTTGTTATATAAGACTATATCACAAAAAAAACCGTTTGTCATTAAACAGCGTGTTTAATGACAAACGGGAAAAAATATGTTATAATATGTAGTTATTTATCTTTTGGTAGTCTTTTCCAGTAGAGCAATACCCTTTTTCCATGTTCCGGAAGAGAATCTTCTTGCATAATGGCAGTAGCCTTTTCTTCTCTTTCACTGTTAACCAGGTCATCTATCCGAACCCCCAGGTACCTGCTGATTGCATACAGATTATCTATATTAGGCAATCTTTTGCCGTTGAACCACATGTAAACAGCCTGTATGGAACTCAGATGCAGATATTCCTTAAGATCATTGGCAGACACGTTGCGTTCTTCACATATTTCTTTCAGTTTCGCGCCGAATTTCGCCATATCAATGGATGGGTAATGTTCCATTCCACCATTCTCCAGCATAACCCTCCTGCTATTTCATTGAAAATCATTTATTATCCTGCAACTTTTATACATTTCGGGTATACCGGCATCCCGGAAAGCCGCTGCAACCATAAAATTCCCCGTAGCGCCCCTTTCTTCTGATAAGTTCACTTCCACACAGCGGACAGACAGCTTCCTCCTGCTTCTGTGACAGATGATTGCCTATTAATTTTCCCATCTGTTCGTAAATCTGTTGATTCATCCTGCAGTCGTTCAAGGCTCTGTGCGCACCCTCTGTGCTGATATGAAAATATTCGGATACATCACCCAAAGTATGATGGGCCAACTGCGGCAGGCACCTTCTTGCCATATACAGCGTATCTATATAATCATTGCGCAATTCTGTTCCAAACAGGCTCCATGCGGCATCATAAATAAAATTCGTATCAAAAGTATGAATGTTATGCCCTACCAGAACTTCCTTCCCAATAAACTGCAGAAAATCTTTCATCACATCTGCCAGCTCCGGAGCACCGGCCACCATGGCATCTGTAATGCCATTCACCGCAGTGGCTCCCGCAGGAATATGACGGTGAGGATTCACCAATGTGTTAAACTCCTCTGTCACTGTTCCTTTCTTTACTTTCAATGCGGATATTTCGATAATCGTATCATGCTGCACGCTGATTCCTGTGGTCTCCAGATCAAATACAATATAGTCCGGGACATATTGATTCAGCCGTTTTCCTTTGTTTCTCGTAATTGCCATACTCTTCCTCTCGTTAGCTACACAAACAGTTTATCATCTTATTTCGACAAAATCTACTGTAAAATGACATCTGCTTAAATTTTTTACAAGTCAGCTATGATTCCCCCCGCAGACATTTTAAAAACCGCTCACCGTATTTCTCATATTTGAACTCCCCTACACCGGAGACCTGAAGCATCGATGCTTTGTCAAGGGGATGTGTGATACACATCTGCACCAGAGTCTTATCGGAAAAGACAATATAAGGTGGTACCTTTTCTTCTCTGGCGATTTCCATGCGAAGTGTCCGCAGCCGTTCAAACAATTTCTTTCCCCTGTCATCCAGATCAGCCAGCCCGGCTGCCTTACTGCTTCCTGTACCTTTTCCTTTATGATCCGCTTTACTGCCTGCTTGGCTGTTTCCTGTTCTGCTGCCTCTGCCGCCTCTGATTTCGGCTGCCGTCTCCTGCTCCTTAGCCATCTTCATGACTACTTTTTCATCCGCTTCCAGTACCGCAAGGGAACGCTCCGTCAGCTTTACCGTTATGTACTCGTCATTGGTGGTAGTCAAATAATTTTCCAAAAGCAGGTAATTCATAACATTGCGCAGCCTGTGCGTCTTCACTTTGGCAAGCTTCCCGTAACAGGGATTACGGTCCATGTGATATCCTCGAATCTTAGCGGTATTGGCTCCATGAACCGTATCCAGGATCACGTTCACACCGTAGCGCTGGCGGCTGGACTGTACACATCCAATCAATATCTGAGCAATCTCCGTCACATCTACTGTTTCGAACTGATTGCGGCAATTCACACAATTGCCGCAGTAGCTGTTTCCGTACTCTCCGAAATATCGGAGGATATAATCCCGCAAGCAGTCGTTGGTAAAGCAGTAATAAGTCATTTTCTTTAGGCGTTCTCTGTCTCTCTCCAGAATCAGCTCCCGGTCATCAGGATTCATTTCCGCGCTGTCTCTGCCGTTTTCTATCAAAAACTGGTTCATGACTACATCCTGAGGAGAGTACAAAATGATACATTCCGAGGGCTCACCGTCGCGGCCGGCACGTCCGGCTTCCTGATAATAGTTTTCCAGGCTCTGAGGCATGTTGTAATGAATCACATACCGCACGTTGGATTTGTCGATACCCATACCAAAGGCATTGGTAGCCACCATGACCGGCTTCACATCATAGATAAAATCTTCCTGATTACGTTTCCTTTCATCAGCCGTCAGACCAGCGTGGTATCTGGTTGCATCTATCCCCATGTCCTCCAGAAAAGCGCAGACGTTTTCCACATTTTTGCGGGTGGCACAGTAGATAATTCCACTGTCACCGCTATGGGCAGTCACATACTCCAACAGTTGCTCATCCTTTTTGGTCACATGACGCACCTCAAAGTACAGATTCTCCCGGTCAAATCCCGTGATCAGTATTTCCGGGTCTTTCAGCCCCAACACGCAGATAATGTCTTCCTTAACCTCCCTTGTGGCGGTAGCTGTGAAAGCACTGACAATGGGACGGACCGGCAGATTCTCAATGAACTGCACGATTTTCAGGTAACTTGGCCTGAAGTCCTGTCCCCACTGGGAAATACAGTGGGCTTCATCCACTGTGATCATAGAAATCCGGGCATTTCGTGCAAAGCTTAAGAAGCTTTCTGTCTCCAGGCGCTCCGGTGCCACATAGATGATCTGATAACGCCCCTGTGAAGCGTACTGAAGTGCTTTCTGAATCTGCCCCTCCGTCAGCGAGCTGTTGATAAAAGCCGCGTGAATTCCAGCCTGATTCAGTGCTTTGACCTGGTCCATCATCAGCGAGATTAACGGTGAGATGACCAGTGTGATGCCGGGCAGCATCAGTGCAGGCACCTGATAACAGATGGATTTGCCGGCTCCGGTAGGCATAATGCCAAGCGCATCCCTGCCTTCCAGAATAGCATCTATCATGGTCTCCTGCCCCGGCCTGAAGCTATCGTATCCAAAATATTTCTTTAAAACTTCGTATTTATTCATAACGGTACAATCCTCGAAGCAGTGCAATCTCTGCTGCATAACCCTCCATTTCATTCGGCGTCTCCAGGTAAAAAGGAAGAGCCTTCAGCTTCGGATGGTTGATAATAGCAGTAAATGCCTCTAACCCGATACTTCCCTCTCCGATCTTCTGGTGTCTGTCCTTATGACTGCCCAACGGATTCATGGAATCATTCAGATGAACAGCCTTTAACCTTTCCAGTCCGATGACCCTGTCAAATTCCTCCAGGACGCCTTCCAGATTCGACACAATATCGTAGCCGCCGTCAAATACATGACAGGTATCCAGACAGACACCCATTTTCTCCTGTAGTTCTACTTTGTCAAGAATGCTTCGGAGTTCTTCAAAGATACGGCCCACTTCGCTGCCCTTTCCCGCCATAGTCTCCAGAAGGACTGTGGTAGATTGCTCCGGTCGCAAAACCTGATTCAATGCCTCTGCAATATAAGCAATCCCCACCTCAGCCCCCTGCTGCACGTGGCTTCCCGGATGAAAATTATACATACAATTAGGTATGTATTCCAATCTGGTCAGGTCATCTGCCATTGTATTGCGTGCAAATTCCCTGAGACCGGCATCTTTGGCACAGGCATTCAAAGTATAAGGTGCATGCGCAAGAAGATTCCCGATTCCCTGCTCCGCACAATAAGCATTCATTGCCTCCACATCTGCAGGATCCAGTGCTTTGGCCGTTCCCCCTCTGGGGTTTCTTGTAAAAAACTGAAAGGTGCTGGCTCCGATAGACTGCGCAGCTTTGCCCATAGCCAGAAAACCTTTCGCCGATGATATATGACATCCTATATTCAACATAATTTTATTCCTTTCCGGTAAAAAATAAGGCTTCGGAACATACCTGATGATTCGCCTTACCAGACAAAATCTGCAGTTCTCCGAAGCCAATTTTTCAATATCAGATGATTCTTCTTATCGTAATAATAGATCTGTAACCCACATTGCTGACCTTGATTCCGGTCTTAGCAGAACTGGCGTGAACAATCTTACCTCCGCCTATGTACATTGCCACGTGACCACTGTAGCACACCAGGTCACCCGGCTGCATGTCATCATAGGATACTTCCTTTCCGGCACTTCTCTGCTCGTAGGAAGTACGGGGCAGTGTGTATCCGAAATCTTTATATATTCTCCAAACGAAACCGGAACAATCCGCTCCATTCGTCAGGCTTGTCCCACCCAGTACATAAGGATTACCGATAAACTGACAGGCATATTTTGCAATTTTCTTGCCAAGGTCACTTCCGGATGCCTCATCAATGATCTGACTATATCCTTTGTCCGTGTATGTTCCGTTAATAGCCGAATTAACTGTAGTAGTGGAAGAAGCTGCATTCTGTCTCTTCTTCTCCTCTTCCTGCAGTTTCTTTAACTGCTTCTGCTCCTGCTGAATCTTCTTCTGGGCCGCAGCTGCCTCCTTCTTATAACGCTGGATTTCTGCCTCATAGTTAGCCGATTCTGCTTTCTTGGCCGCCAGATTGGTATCCAGTTCTTTCTTCAGGCTCTGCAATGTCGCTCTGTCACTTTCCAACTGGGTCTTATCTGCCTCTAACTGCTGCTTATCTGCTACCAGCTGGTCCCACAGCTTCTGCACCTCATTCTTGGTAGCCTCATACTGATTCAACAGATCATTGCTGTATTCGTAGACCTTCTCAATACGCTCGGCATTATTGATCAGATTACTGAATCCGGAACTCTCTAACAGTTTGGCCAGAGCAGAGACACCGTTATTCTCATACATGAATCGGATCTGTATCTTCATGGCCTCATACTGCTCTTCTTCCCGCTTTTTAGCAGCTTCATAATCGGCCTGAGCCTCTTCTATGTCTATCTGCTTCTCGGAAATCTCCGTTTCCTTCGCCGCTATCTCATCTTCCTTCAGACCGATACTGGTCATCATATTAATGATTTCTGCATTGATATCCTGAATCATTTCTTCCAGAATTTCCTGCTCCTCCGACAGATCAGACAGCGTATTATTGATATTATTCAAATTCTGCTGGTCCTGTTCAATCTGCTTCTGAACGTCCGAAATGGTTGTGGCCCTGGCTGTCATCACATCTCCTGACGAAGCACATATTGTAACTGCAGCCATTCCTAACGCCATCACACTGCGAAGTATTCTGTGTATTCCGTCCGATGTTTTCCCTTTTTTATGGTTCATAACAGTCAAGTACCACACCTTTCCTTTCTCTCTGAATAACAGTCTCTTTTAAAAATGATTTTGTTGCATCTAAAGTAAATTTTGCTCCGCCCGCCGTCTGCTGCAAGTCAAACTTGCTTACAGGTCGCAGTTATTCACGGTACGAGGGAACGGAATTACGTCACGGATATTGCCCATACCGGTCAGATACATAACGCAACGCTCAAATCCCAGACCGAATCCTGCATGACGCACAGAACCGTATCTTCTCAGATCCAGATAAAAGTCATAGTCTTCTTTCTTCAGTCCCAGCTCATCCATTCTCTGCTCCAGAACCTCCAGCTTGTCCTCACGCTGACTTCCGCCGATGATCTCGCCGATGCCCGGTACCAGACAGTCCATAGCTGCTACAGTCTTGCCATCCTCATTTAACTTCATATAGAAAGCTTTGATTTCCTTAGGATAATCAGTAACGAATACAGGACGCTTAAATTCTTTCTCTGTCAGGTATCTCTCATGCTCAGTCTGCAGGTCACAGCCCCAGAATACCTTGTAATCGAATTCATCGTTATGCTTCTCCAGAATCTCGATAGCTTCTGTATAGGTTACATGACCGAAATCGGAATTTACCACATGGTTCAGTCTCTCGATCAGGCCCTTGTCCACGAACTGGTTAAAGAAGTTCATCTCCTCCGGAGCGTTCTCCAGCACATAGCGGATAACGAATTTCAGCATGCTCTCAGCCAATACCATATCATCCTTCAGATCAGCGAAAGCCATCTCCGGCTCAATCATCCAGAACTCGGCAGCATGTCTGGTAGTATTGGAATTTTCGGCACGGAAAGTAGGTCCGAAGGTATACACATTTTTAAATGCAAAAGCATAAGTCTCAACGTTTAACTGTCCGCTTACGGTAAGGTTGGTAGGTTTGCCGAAGAAATCCTGAGTATAATCTACTTCACCGTCCTCGGTTAAAGGAATATTCTTCAGATCCATTGTAGTAACCTGGAACATTTCACCGGCACCTTCACAGTCACTTCCGGTAATCAGTGGTGTATGCACATATACAAATTCTCTTTCCTGAAAGAATTTGTGAATTGCATAAGCGATTAAAGAGCGGACTCTGAACACTGCCTGAAAGGTGTTGGTTCTTGGTCTTAAATGGGAAATTGTTCTTAAATATTCAAAGGAATGTCTCTTTTTCTGTAATGGGTAATCCGGTGCAGAAGCTCCTTCGATTTCTACGCTGGTTGCCTGTATTTCAAATGGCTGCTTTGCCTGTGGTGTTTCTGTAACCACACCTTTTACAATCAGGGCTGCGCCTACGTTACATTTGCTAATCTGCTGGAAATTTTCCAGATTGTCAGAATATACTACCTGTAATGGTTCAAAAAAAGTACCATCGTTGATTACTAAAAATCCGAAGGTCTTAGAGTCCCTTATACTTCTAAGCCATCCACCGATTGTTACTTCTTTTCCAATGTACTCCTCCTTGTTTCTAAATAACTGTTTGATTGATACCAAATCCATAGTTAGTCTCCTTTTGCGTTTTGTATTGTATTTTCTTCCACTCTCACTTCTTTACAGTATATCCATCTTTTAACAAAAAATCAATTGTAACCAGCTTTATTTTCTATCCTTAAGCTTGCAATAAATAATTGCCACCAGTGTACTAAATGAAGTTGCCACAATGGCTGGTGCAATAATAACTGCCGGATT
>JBGVLR010000067.1:0-1628 GCA_045124375.1 Acetatifactor sp. | reverse complement strand
GATTACTATGAAGAAACCGGAGAGCCGGAAAAGGCAAAGCACCAGTTGCAGCAGGCCAAAGCGATCCTTGCTGTCCTGAAGGATGACCTGGTCCCACCCTTCTGGAAAGACAGCATTTACGATCACCCCGGACTGGATATTCTGGCGAAGATCGACATGCGGTTGGAAAAAATGGGTTCTATAATAACTGTTGGGGTCAGGCAATGAGCCTGGCCCCAAAGTCATAAATAAATAGTTGAGCATAGAGAACAAAATCCTTAGAATAAAAAGTACCACCAATCCACTCAAAGGAGGTTCCCTATGCTCATGACAGATTATACCGCAAAACTTCTCAATTTGGAAGATGTAATTATCACCGGCGTTGAAAATATTTCAGATCAGCTCCACATCTATATCGAACTGCCCAGAGGTGAGCATGTTTGCCCGGCCTGTGGAGCCGTTACTGAACGTGTACACGACTACCGGATGCAGACCATCAAGGATGTCCCGCTGGCCAGGGACACTTTTCTGCACCTTCGTAAACGCCGTTACCGCTGTTCCTGCGGCAAGCGTTTCTTTGAGAAGAATACCTTCCTTCCCCGATATTACCGTGTTACCAGCAGACTCCTTGCCGAGGTCATTTTTGCTTTCAAGAAAACGATCTCCGCCAAAGAGATCGGCTGCCGTTACAACGTTTCTTCTATAACTGCCATGCGGTATTTTAATCTTTTCAATAAGAAACTCACGAAACTGCCGGAGGTCATCTCTCTGGATAAATTCAAGGGCAATTCCGGCGGACAAAAGTACAACAGCCTTATTGTAGATCCAAAGGAAAGAAAAGTGCTGGATGTTCTTCCCAACCGCTTTGAAAGTGACTTGGTAAAGTATTTCTCACAATTTTCCAATAAAAATGAGGTGAAATACTTTGTTTGTGATATGAATCCTCACTTTCGGCAAGTCGCCAGAACTTGCTTTCCAAAAGCAAAGATCGTTGCGGATAAGTACCATGTGATACGGCAGATATACTGGGATATGGAAAAGGTCAGAAAGAACGAGCAGAACAAATTATCTGACCGATTCCGCAAATACTTCAAAAAGTCCAAAAATCTGCTAATGAAACGGCCGGAGAATCTGGTCCAGGAAGATATGGATCGGCTGGCTCTCATGTTTGAAATCGCCCCCAGGCTGGCAGATGCTTACCGTATCAAAAACGACTTCCTTACTGTGATCCGTTCAAAGTCTTCTGCTGAAGGCAAACAGCGGCTTGCTGACTGGCTTTTCTCTGTGGAACTGATGGATATGCCGGAATTCCATGACAGTACAACGGCCTGTCATAACTGGTTCCAGGAGATTCTGAATTCTATGGATGTCCCCTGGACAAATGGATACATTGAAGGCTGCAACAACAAAACCAAGGTCTTGAAAAGAGTATCCTACGGTATGCGTAATTTCAATAACTTCCGTAAAAGAATTCTCTTCTGTAATACATAAAATCGTGCCGGAGCTTCCGCTCCGACACGACTATAAGTTATTTCATTTTGGCTCTGCCCCAACTATTGACATAGAACCTTTTTGCATTAGTAAAAGAAATATTTATAGAAATTGGGATAAACATCCAGGAACTGCTGAAGGTTTGTCCGGGAGTTGGA
>JBGVLR010000066.1:0-4128 GCA_045124375.1 Acetatifactor sp. | reverse complement strand
TTTCTTGATATCAAGACCGATGGCGGCCGGCTCAAGGGAAAAATCACGTTTTATTGTGATGCACTAAAGGTGTCCCGCCAGGGCTTCTATTGGTATCTGAGGCACCGGGACGATCCCTGGAAATACGAGAGTATCGCCGAGAAGATGCGCACTATTCTTTCTGAGGATGAATGCAACGATACTTATGGGCGCTGTCGTATGTATGAGGCGCTGAAACTAAAGTACCCGGAAGACGATATCCCCAGCGAGCGAACCGTTTACAGGATCATGGACGAGATTGGCATAAGCCATAGGCCTAATCGTAAACCCAATGGCCTTACGAAAGCGAACAAACATGCCAGGAAGTCCGATGATCTGTTAAAGCGTGACTTCTATTCTGAGAAGCCACTTACCAAATGTGTCACGGATATCACGGAGATTCCTGCGAAGGATGGTAAACTCTACGTATCGGCTGTCTTCGACTGTTATGATCTGGGTGTTCTTGGTCTGGCAATGGCAGACAACATGCGTGCTGATCTATGCGTATCCACGATAGCGAACGCCCATAAGGCTTTTCCGGGCATTCGTGGAGCAATTGTCCATAGTGACTATGCCGAAGAAAAAACTATGCCGAAGTTCATGATAAGCCCTTTACACAAAATTATTTATTCGATTTTTTCGGCATAGTATTCTGTACAATTGAAGTACCTTAATAAACTTTCACAACAAGGAGGTACTTCATATGAACATTGACAACTTATGTAAGCTTCTGTTGGAAGCACTCGCCGAAGCCGGTTTCAATGAGAGCACTCTGTTCAACTATCGTGGCGTTATCCGCCGGTTCAAGGCCTTTTGCAAGGAAAAGGGCTATTCGGAATACAGCACGGATGTTGGACAGGCTTATGCTGACGATGTGATAAGCAAAAAGACTGGAAAATTTAGCAAACAGCGTTACTTTTCACAAGGGAGATTCGCAAGATTACTAAATTCCTATTGTCTCACCGGCAGCTTCGACTTATCCCCGATGAAGAGGGGTATGGAAGCCCCTGGTAATGAGATGCTTTGCGGGCTCTACAAGGATTATATCAGCTACCTTGAGGATAAATATCCTAACAACAACACCTTGTCATTCTATAGGTATGAGGCTCTATGCCTCTTCAGGTTTCTTGATTTTGTCGGTATCTCCAATCTTAACGATGTCTCTGCAGCAACCGTGGTTGATTATCTGAAAACTACAAAGCAGAACCGGCAGCGTGCCGTCCTCTGCGGGCTCAGGCTGTATTTTACCTTCATTGAGCGGGAGGATCTTTTTGCAGTCATTAATGGCATGCATGCCTACAGATCCAAGAGGATAATTCCTGTGTTGACTGACGATGAGATGTCCAGGCTTAAGGAAACGATTGAATCAGGGGATGTCTCAAACCGAGACGCTGCAATCATCTTATTAGGGCTCTCGACAGGCATAAGGGCTATAGATCTCATAAACCTCAGGCTTTCAGACATTGATTGGAACAGCGAGACCATCTCTTTCAAGCAGTCAAAGACAGGCAACCTGGTATGCATACCTCTGACAGTAGCTGTAGGGAACGCCATAGCAAGATATCTTTATGAGGATCGTCCGTCTGCTGATAATGACTACCTCTTTGTGCGGGATCTTGCGCCATTTGGGTCTTTAAGCGGGCATTCGTCCTGCTATGTCATTGTTAAAAAGGCATTCGAAAAAGCAGGCATAAGCAGAGACGGCCGCATCTTCGGGATGCACATGCTGCGGCATAACGCCGCATCAGTCATGGTGCGGAACGAGGTGCCGGTATCAACAGTAGCTGCTGTTCTTGGGCATTCAAGCACAGATACAACAGATATATACATCACAACCGATGAAGCGAAGCTCAGGGAGTGCGTGCTCCCCATGACGGGCATCTCGAAGGAGGTGAACGCATGAGGGAATTTACAAGCAATCTTGCGCCAAAGCTCAAAGATTTCCTGAGTTATAAGAACGCTCTCGGCATCAAGTATGAGACAAGCCGCGTTTATCTGCTGCAGCTCGACCGCTATAATCTTGAACACGGCAACAACAGTTCTCTTACAAAGGAGGTGGCTGAGGGCTGGGTTATCCAGCACACAGAAAAATCTGAAACTCGAGACAGGAGCTTTCTGCCTCCAATCAGGGAGTTTGGGAGGTATCTTCGCAGCATCGGAGACAGCAGTGCCTACGTCCTTGACGACAGGTTCTCCATCCAGCACTATCACGCAGAAGTTTATCTTATGACAAGCGATGAGATATCGAAATTCTTCAAGGAGTGCGATTCTTATGTGCTCCGCGTGAAACTTCAGGGAAGGCCATATGTCTTTCCGGCGTTCTACAGATTCCTCTACTGCTGTGGTGTCAGGTGCGCTGAAGCAAGAAAGCTGAAATGCCATGATGTCCATCTGGACGATGGATATATCGACATCCTGGACACCAAATCTCACAGGGACCGACGGTTGTATATTTCTGCCGAACTTACAGACTATTTAAGGAAATATGAGGTTGCCATCTCGCGATGTTTTCCTGAAAGGGAATACTTTTTTCCTGGTGGTCGCGGAGGAATCTGTTCCTCTTCTGCGGTTTCGGCGAACTTCCGCAACATATGGATTTCAGCCGGGTTGAAAAGGGATGGAAGGATCAAGCCTCGGGCTTATGATTTCCGGCACCACTTCGCCTGCGCTAACATCATGCGCTGGTCTGAAGAAGGCAGGGATGTCCAGGCGATGCTTCCATATCTCATGAGGTATATGGGGCATGCCTCGCTAGAGAGCACCTACTATTACATCCATCTGATTCCTGATTACTTCCCTCAGTATTCCTCTCTGACGGCATCATCTGAAGACTTGATACCGGAGGTGGAAGGCTATGAAGTATAACAGGAAGAAGGACAAGGACTTCTGGCTGCTTGCACGTTCATATCTTCATGATTACATGCCTGCTGTCAGAAATCTTTCAGATAAATCCGTGGATGCCTATAAACAGTCACTTAAGACGTACCTGTCGTTCCTTAAAGAATCGAAATCGCTGGCCGAAGACGGGGTTACCTTTGAGGCCTTTACAAGGGACAATGTAAAAGAGTATGTCGCATGGCTAAAGAACAAAGATTATTCGGCAAAAACAATAAATCTGAAGCTGACCGCAATCCGCTCATTCCTCAAGTACTGTTCAGAGGAAGATTTTGAACTCAGGGGAGTTTATACTGATGTCTGCACTGTCAAAAAGATCAAGGAAGATAAAAAGCCTATCGAATATCTCGCTCCGGAAGCAACTGCTGCAATCCTGAGCGCTTATGGACTGAAAACAGCAAAGCAACGACGTAACCGCATGCTGCTGATCCTGCTGTATGATAGTGGTGCCAGAGTACAGGAGCTTGCTGACCTTATGGTGTCTTCGCTTCACATAGATGCTGCCAATCCGTACATAACACTGGTTGGAAAAGGACGGAAGAGCCGCAACGTTCCTCTGATGTCCAAAACCGTGAAGCACCTGAAAAACTATCTCAAAGAGTTTCATCCTAATGGAGATGACTCTCCATTGTTTTACAGCCTCATGGACGGCAGACCACACAAGCTTTCAACCGACAGTATAAGCCTCATTTTAAAGAACGCTGCCGATACTGCCCGGAAGTCCTGTGAATCTGTTCCTGAAAACGTTCATTGTCACCTCATGAGGAAGACCAAGGCTATGGATCTCTACAAAAATGGTGTGCCGCTTCCCTTTATAATGCAACTTTTGGGCCATGATAGTATGTCCACCACATCCGGCTTTTACGCTTTCGCTACGTTGGAGATGATGAGCGAGGCAATAAACAAATCTGCTCCCAAGATGGCAGATGATGAAAAACTTTGGAAAAAAGAGGCTGTGAGAAAGGCCATTTACTCGCTCGACTGAATCAGAATACTATGCCGAAGATATTTGATTATGCGGCATGTTTCATACATACTTTAGATTTCTTCGGCATAGTTTTTTCTTCGGCATAGTCCGAATGCAGAATCAATTCTCCTGTGATTGTCGGCTGCGAAGCCAGCGCTTTCTGTAGTGTTCGGATTGCAAGATCACTGGTGATGTTCCGATCCGTAATGCTGGCAACTACACTCCGGTCATGTAGATCCAGTATGCTG
>JBGVLR010000065.1:0-30838 GCA_045124375.1 Acetatifactor sp. | reverse complement strand
TTTGAAGGTATGTATACTTTCTAAGTTGGCCCAGTGGCTCAGTTGGTTAGAGCGCCGCCCTGTCACGGCGGAGGTCGAGGGTTCGAGTCCCTTCTGGGTCGTTAAATTAAATACTAATTTATCTGTTACGGGATCATAGCTCAGCTGGGAGAGCATCTGCCTTACAAGCAGAGGGTCACAGGTTCGAGCCCTGTAGGTCCCATTTTGTATTTTATATTTTGTGTTTCATATGCCGATGTGGCTCAATTGGCAGAGCAGCTGATTTGTAATCAGCAGGTTATCGGTTCGAGTCCGATCATCGGCTCTGTGGTATACAATACCATATGGATGGATTCCCGAGTGGCCAAAGGGGACAGACTGTAAATCTGCTGCAAATTGCTTCGGTGGTTCGAATCCACCTCCATCCATTAGCTGAAAGAATAAAAATATTCCAATCAGCATATAATAATTTCATAACGCGGGGTGGAGCAGTCTGGAAGCTCGTCGGGCTCATAACCCGAAGGTCATAGGTTCAAATCCTGTCCCCGCTACTCAGACGAAAGTCTAAATGCCCAGATAGCTCAGTTGGTAGAGCAGAGGACTGAAAATCCTCGTGTCACTGGTTCGATTCCGGTTCTGGGCATTTTCAATGCACTTTTTTAGGAAACAGAATATGGAGCATTAGCTCAGTCGGTAGAGCACTTGACTTTTAATCAAGTTGTCCGGGGTTCGAATCCCCGATGCTTCACTTGCACAGAAAATAGTAGATTCGAACCCCGTGGGTTCTGAATCCCCGATGCTTCACTTGCCAGAAAGTGGTAGATTCGAACCCCGTGGGTTTTGAATCCCCGATGCTTCACTCGTCAAAAAAGTTGCCAGTATTTCACAGCACAAAAAGTCAAATTTAAAGCTTTTTGTGCTGTTTTTTCTGCTCATAAAATGCTATAATGACGTAAACTGAAATAGATTGGAGAAAGTTATGAGTAATAAAGATAAAATGGAAACAACGCAGTCCCAGCAGGCTGTAGATATGCAGGCATCCGGAAAGAAGCATACTGTCTTGTATATCATTCTTGCAATTGTCGGCATCTTGTTGATTCTTGTCGGAATAGGTTATTTGGTGGTAGCCAATTATTATAAGACCCACTTCTTGCCGGGGACTACGTTGAATGGCATCGTTTGTGACAATTTTGAGGCTGCTCAGATTGCAGAACAGCTGGAAGCGCAGAATCAAACTTACAGTTTAACAGTGACTGACCGCAATGGAGAGATTATCGGTACGCTGTCTGCAGAAGATGTGGGGCTGGAGACGTTGGATGCACTTGGGATTGTGGAAGATGTGCTGGCGAGTCAGGATCATATGAGCTGGCTGATGGCTTATCTGGGTAAAAAAGAATACAGCCATGATGTCGTTTGCAGCATGAAATTTGATGAAGGGAAGACTTTAGCGGAACTGGAAGAGTGGGAAACACTGGATGCTGAGCGGATGGATATGCCTGAGAATGCATACATCAGTGAATATCTGCCAGAGAAAATGGCATACGAAATTGTTCCTGAAACAGAAGGAAATACGCCGGATGTGGAGAAAGTGAAACAACTTGTGCTGACTGCAATAGGAAGTGGTGAAGCAACATTGGACCTGGGAATGTATGACTGTTATATTCAGGCAGAAGTGACAGCTCAGGACAAAGCATTGAATGAGACGCTGGATGAGTTAAATAAAATATTGAATACCCGGATTACGTATGATTGGAATGGTTCCGAAGTAGTGCTGGACGCAGAGACAATTCATAAGTGGATCATAGCTCCTCAGGAGAATGAAGAAGCAGAGACCGGAGATACTAAAAAAGAAGATTCGACTGCGGTAAGCAATAAAGAAGATAATAAAGAAGATTCAGAAGCGGATGCGGATAATGACGTAACAGTACAGCTGGCAGGCGGATATGTCCTGGATAAGGAAGCTGTGGCAGATTTCGTGGCGGCACAGGCTAAAAAATACGATACTTACGGCAAGCATCGCCAATTTACTACCACATTGGGTGAGACTATAAAAGTCTTGAACGGTGGCTATGGGTGGAAGACTGACAGAGAGAAGGAGACAGAAGAGCTTCTTGCTTTGATTCTGGAAGGTGCAGTAACCGAGCGTGAGCCTATCTATAAGGTAAAAGCAGCCAAAAAAGGAGAGGACGATATCGGCAATTCTTACGTGGAAATTGACCTGACTCATCAGCATCTTTATCTGTACTGGAAAGGCGAAATAGTATTGGAGACGGATTTTGTATCCGGTGATGTAGCTGATGGAAATACAACACCCGGCGGATTATATCGTTTGACTTATAAAACTACGGATGCAGTACTTCGTGGAGCTACATATGAGACGCCTGTCAAATATTGGATGCCATTTAACGGAAATATCGGAATGCATGATGCTACCTGGAGAAATAACTTTGGCGGAGATATTTATCTGACTAACGGTTCTCACGGATGTATTAATTTGCCCTTAGATAAGGCAGAAGCGATTTATGCTTATGTGTCCACAGGATTCCCGATTATCTGTTACTACTATTAATGTACGGGCAAAAAGGATAACATATGGACACAGTGTTAAATAAGCATATTAACAGAGAACGGGAACCGGTGTTGACGGCTAAGCTGAAAAGGTATGGTGAAAGCGATTTTTATCCCCTTCACATGCCGGGACATAAAAGAAGAGCTTATGGGTGTATGCCGGAGGAAGTTCTCCGGATGGACATTACGGAAATAGATGGCTTTGATAATCTGCATCAGCCGGAAGGAATTCTGCAGGAGCTGCAGGAACATGCAGCTGAACTTTTCGGAGCGGAAGAGACATATTATCTTGTAAATGGCAGTACCTGCGGCATTTTGAGCGCTGTCAGCGCGGCGGTACCTGAGGGTGGGCACATTCTCATTGCCCGTAATTGCCACAAGTCTGTCTATCATGCATGCTATTTAAGAAATTTAACGATATCTTATCTGTATCCTGAGCTTCTGGAGGCGTATGATATTTGCGAACCCATTACTTGCAGACAGGTACAGGAAGCGCTGGATCAGGAAGCTGATATTGATGCGGTGCTTGTGGTATCACCTACTTACGAAGGAAGAATCGCCGATATTAGGAAAATTGCCGAGGTGGTCCATGCAAAAGGAATTCCTTTGATTGTAGATGAAGCTCATGGAGCACATCTTGGTTTTGCAGAAGGATTTGCAAAGAACAGTTGTCGACTGGGCGCGGATCTCGTCATTAATAGCGTTCACAAGACTCTTTCTGCGATGACCCAGACAGCACTCCTGCATGTGAACGGCGACCTGATTGACAGGAACAAGCTAAGACGTTTCCTGCATATTTATCAAAGCAGCAGTCCATCCTATGTATTGATGGCAAGCATTGAAAATGCTTTGTGGCAGGTAGAACATCATGGCGTGGAAATGTTTGGAGAGTTTATCCACAGATGGAGAAAAATGTGCGATACATTATCCACCATGAAATGCCTGTCCATTCTTCCACCGGAGGAAAAACAGGATCTCGGAAAATTATTAGTCTCTGTGAAAAAAACAGGTTTGTCTGGACAGCAATTATATGGTATTCTATTAGAGGAATATCATATACAGTTGGAAATGGCAGCGCCGGGTTATGTGTTAGCCATGTTTACTGTAGGGGATGACGAGGAAGGTTATGCCAGAATGACGGAGGCGCTTCTTCAGATAGATGCAAGGTTGGAAAAGAGTGGCAGTGGGGTTTCTCCTGAGAACTTATGGGGACGCGACTTTGAGGTTATGCAGTTTGGCATGCCGGGGAGGACTGCCGCAGATCTACAGCCGAACAGTATTCCTTTTTACAAAGCCTGGGACAGGGAGACACAGTGGTGTGAACTTTCAGCATGTCAGGGAAAGTATGCCGGAGAATTTATCAATTTATATCCGCCCGGAACGCCTATGATAGTGCCGGGAGAGCAGATAGACAGTGGTCTCATTGCCCGTATCAGGGAATGTCTGGAAAAGGGGCTGTCTGTACAGGGTATCAGGCAAGTCAGTGGGGGAATTTATCTGCCGATAATTATGTTTGAAAATGAGAGTGGATCTATCGGCCAAAACGAATCAGAAAGGACTTAAATATGAGGAAAACAAAAATTATCTGTACAATTGGACCGGCCAGTGAAAGCGAGGAGAAGCTGAAACAATTGATGCTGGCGGGTATGAACGTGGCAAGATTTAATTTTTCCCATGGAACCCACGAGGAACAGAAGATTAAATTTGATCGTGTAGATCGTGTGAGAAAGGAATTAGGTCTTCCGGTTGCGACACTTTTAGATACTAAAGGACCTGAAATCCGTTTGAGGGATTTCGAAGGCGGTAAGGTAGAACTGAAAGCAGGACAGACTTTTGTACTGACTACGGAAGAAATCCTGGGAACTGCTGAGAGAGCAGCTATTTCCTATAAGAATCTGAAGAATGATATTTCAGTTGGTACCACTATCCTGATTGATGATGGTCTGATTGAGATGAAGGTTGAGGCGATTGAGGGAGAAGAAATTACCTGCCGTGTGATCAATGGTGGATTTGTATCCAATCATAAGGGTGTTAATGTACCCGGAGCTATTTTGTCCATGCCTTATATCAGTGAGGTAGACAGGGCTGATATTCTGTTTGGTATTGAAATGGGATTTGAGTTCCTGGCAGCTTCCTTTGCCAGGACGAAAGAAGATATTTTGGAAGTCCGTCAGATTTTAAACGAGCACGGAAGCAAGATGAAGATCATTGCCAAGATTGAGAACATGCAGGGCATTGAGAATCTGGAAGAGATTTTGAGCGTGTCGGATGGTGTCATGGTAGCCCGTGGTGATATGGGTGTAGAGATTCCATTGGAAGAAGTACCTGTTATGCAGAAGAAGATGATCAAGATGGCTGTTGCCCAGGGTAAGCACGTTATCACTGCAACCCAGATGCTGGAATCTATGATTAAGAATCCCAGACCTACCAGAGCAGAAGCTACCGATATTGCAAATGCTATTTATGATGGTACTACTGCCATCATGCTTTCCGGAGAAAGCGCCGCCGGTCTGTATCCTGTGGAAGCCGTAAAGACCATGGCAAGGATTGCGGAAAGTGCAGAGCGCAATATTGATTACAGAAGCAGAATGAACGATATCGGCATTGAGATGAAGAAAGATATTACCACGGCGATTGCTTATGCAACCTGTACCACAGCAATGGATCTGGGAGCTGCAGCTATCATCACAGTAACATTATCAGGCTTCACGGCAGAAGCTATTTCCAGATATAAGCCTTCCTGTAAGATTATCAGTTGTACTATGGATACTAAGGTCAGCCGACAGCTGAACCTGTTGTGGGGTGTAAGTCCTCTTCTTATGAAACAGGAAAGTGATACAGAAGAATTATTTTCTGATGCCGTGGAAGAAAGTAAGAAGGCTGGACTGGTGAAAAAAGGTGATATCGTGGTCATCACAGCAGGCGTGCCTCTCGGCATTGCAGGTAAGACCAATATGATAAGAGTGGTAGAGGTAGAATAAAAGCAATGGGCAGGATTGTATATCTGTGTGGCAGAAGCTCCAGCGGGAAGGATACCATTTTTAAGGAACTTCTGAGAAGGGGGACGATCGGACTTAAAACCATCGTGCCCTATACCACCCGCCCCATGAGGGACGGAGAACAGGATGGAACAGAATATTTTTTTACTGACGAAGAAGGCTTTCAGAAGCTTCTGGCTCAGGGAAAGATCATTGAACACAGGGAATACCATACTGTTCACGGTCTGTGGCGGTATTTTACCGTAGATGACGGACAGATAGACCTGACAGCCGGGGAAGACTATATTGTCATCGGCACGCTGGAGGGTTATCAGAAAATGAAAGCATATTTCGGAAACGATGTACTTTTGCCGGTACTCATAGAACTGGATGATGGTGTACGTCTGCAGCGCGCTCTGGATAGAGAGCGACAGCAGGAAAAGCCAAAGTATGAAGAAATGTGCAGGAGATTTTTGGCGGACAGCCAGGATTTCAGCGAAGAAAAAATAGCAGAAGCGGGTATTACCAGACGGTTTTACAATGAGAATCTTAAGGATTGTCTGGAGGACATAGAACATTATATTGAGGGTAGGTGATACATATGGCAGGATTTCGGGATATCGTTGGTCAGGAACAGATAAAAGAACATTTGCAGAATGCGCTGGAAAGTGGTAAGATTTCTCATGCATACATTATTAATGGTGAGAAATCATCCGGTAAGGAGTTTATAGCAAAAGTATTCGCCATGACGCTTCAGTGTGAGGCGGGCGGTACAGAGCCGTGTCAGGAATGTCATTCCTGTAAACAGGCATTGTCGGCCAACCAGCCTGATATCATCCGTGTGACTCATGAAAAGCCTAATACCATCAGTGTAGATGATATTCGTGTGCAGATTAATAACGATGTGGCCATCAAGCCCTACAGCAGCCGCTACAAGGTCTACATCGTGAATGAGGCAGAGAAGATGACCCAGCAGGCTCAGAATGCCCTTTTAAAGACTTTGGAAGAGCCTCCTGAGTATGCAGTGATTTTATTGCTCACTGCCAATGTGAATTCCTTGCTTCCCACCATATTGAGCCGTTGTGTAGTATTGAATATGAAACCCGTATCCGATACGCAGGTTAAGAAGTACCTCATGGAACAGCTTCAGATTCCTGACTATAAAGCGGAAATCTGTGTAGCATTTGCACGGGGCAACATCGGCAGGGCCAAGTCTCTTGCCACCAGTGAGGATTTTGAAAATGTGAAAAGCGAAGCCCTGTCACTCTTAAAATATATCCGTGACATGGAGCTTCACGAAATGATTGCCGCCATTAAGAAAATCACAGAGTACAAGCTTGAAATCAATGATTACCTGGATATCATGGCAATCTGGTATAGGGATATCCTGCTTTTCAAAGCAACTAAGGATGCCAACCACCTTATATTTCGTGAGGAACTTACGACCCTTCGCCAGGCTGCGTCCCGCTGCAGTTATGAAGGAATCGAGAACATTATCAAAGCATTAGATAAAGCAAAAGCAAGATTAAATGCAAACGTCAATTTTGACTTGACAATGGAATTATTATTTTTGGAAATTAAAGAAAACGGTTAACAGTCATTATGGCGGTTAACAGTTCATGGAGGTAGATAGATGATCAGAGTAGTAGGAGTCAGATTCAGAACAGCCGGTAAAATATATTTCTTTGACCCTGTTCGTTTTGAAATAAAAAAAGGAGACAATGTCATCGTTGAGACCGCCCGGGGTATCGAATTCGGTACGGTAGTGGGCGATATCAGAGAAGTAGAAGATGATAAAGTAATTCAGCCTTTAAAACCTGTCCTTCGTATTGCTAACGAGCGCGATAAGGAGCAGGAGGCTGCCAATAAGTTGAAAGAAAAGGAAGCTTATCAGATCTGCCTTGAGAAAATCCGCAAGCACGGTCTGGAAATGAAGCTGATTGATGCAGAATATACATTTGATAACAATAAAGTATTGTTTTATTTTACGGCAGATGGGCGTATCGATTTCAGAGAGCTGGTAAAAGGTCTTGCAAGTGTTTTTAAGACAAGGATCGAGTTACGCCAGATTGGTGTCAGAGACGAGACGAAGACAGTAGGAGGAATCGGTATCTGTGGAAGAGTATTGTGCTGTCACAGTTATCTGTCTGATTTCATTCCGGTATCTATTAAGATGGCTAAGGAGCAGAACCTGTCCCTGAATCCTACCAAGATATCCGGTGTTTGCGGACGGTTGATGTGCTGCTTAAAGCATGAAGAGGAGACCTACGAGGAACTGAACCGTAAGCTGCCGTCTGTAGGAGATTATGTGACCACGGACGATGGCTTGAAGGGTGAAGTACAGAGTGTCAATGTGTTACGTCAGATCGTGAAGGTGGTCGTAGAGGTAGGAGATGAGAAGGAAATCCGTGATTACGAGCCTGACAGACTGCGTTTTAAGAAAAAGCATGGCAAGAAGGACAAGCAGGATATATCTAAAGAAGAGCTTTCCACAGAAGATTTATCCAGAGAAGAGTTAAAAGAACTTGAGATGCTGGAAAAGCAGGAAGCCATGGAGAATCAGGAGGCAGAGGGACCGCAGGAACGCAGCAACCGTGCTGAGCGTGCGGACCGCCCGGACCGTGGCAGCCGCGGTAAGCGTCCGGACCGTGCCGATCGTGGTGACCGCCAGGAGCGCTCTGATCGCAGTGAGCGTAGCGATCGTCCGGAGCGCTCTGACCGCAATGAGCGTGGTGATCGCCCGGAGCGTTCTGATCGTGGTGATCGCGGTGACCGCCCGGACCATGGAGAATACCAGGACCGTCCGGACCGCAATAACCGTCAGAATCGTGGCAATCGTCCTCCTCGTCAGGAGAAAAATGACAAATACGACAAGAATCGTTATGATAAGCAGGAACGCACGGAGCGTCAGGAACGTCAGGAGAACCGGGAACGTCAGGAGCGCCAGGACAACCGGGAGCGGCAGGATAATCGTGAACGCCAGGATAACCGCAGTCGTCAGGAGAACCGCGAACGTTTTGAGCGCCAGGAAGGCAAAGAACGGAGTGGAAAGGGCTTCCGCGGGAACCGTAACAATCGTCAGGACAGACAGGAAGGAAAGCCTACACGCAATGACAATAGAGCTGAAAACGAATGAACGACTGGATGAGCTGCAGAGAAATGGCTATCAGATCATTCAGAACCCTGAGAAATTCTGTTTTGGTATGGATGCGGTGCTTTTGTCCGGTTTTGCCCGGGCTAAAAGGGGAGATCAGGTGCTGGATATGGGAACCGGCACCGGCATCATTCCTATCCTCATGGAGGCTAAGACTCCGGCAGAGCATCTGACCGGACTGGAGATTCAGGAGGAAAGTGCCGATATGGCAAGAAGGAGTGTTGCTCTTAACGGCCTGTCGGATAAGATTACCATTGTCACCGGAGATATCAAGGAAGCAGGCAACATTTTTAAGTCTGCTTCTTTTGATGTGATTACCTGTAATCCACCTTACATGATCGGACAGCACGGTCTGACCAATCCTGATGCGCCAAAAGCCATAGCAAGGCATGAACTTCTCTGTACTTTAGAGGATGTGGTCAGCCAGGCGGCACAGCTGTTAAAGCCGGGTGGTCACTTTTACATGGTGCACCGTCCTTTCAGGCTGGCTGAAATTATGGTTACCATGGCAAAATATAAGCTGGAACCTAAACGGATGCAGCTTGTATATCCTTTTGTGGATAAAGAACCCAACATGGTATTAATAGAAGGTGTCAGAGGAGGACGGTCCCGGATGACAGTGGAGAAACCATTGATTATTTATAAAGAACCGGGAGTGTATATGCCGGAGATTTATGATATTTACGGTTATTAACAGTGACTTGCAAGTGCAATGACAGGAGGAACATATGGCAGGGATGCTTTATTTATGTGCCACACCAATAGGCAATCTGGAGGACATGACGCCCAGAGTCATAGAAACGTTGAAACAGGTAGATGTGATCGCAGCAGAAGATACCCGTAACAGTATTAAGCTGTTAAATCATTTTGATATACATACACCCATGACAAGTTATCATGAATATAACAAAGTGGAAAAAGCCAGACAGCTGATAGGACAGATGCTGAACGGACAGAATATTGCCTTGATCACAGATGCAGGGACACCTGCGATTTCAGACCCGGGGGAGGTGCTGGTGCAGATGTGTCACCAGAACGGAATCAAGGTTACTTCACTGCCGGGACCGGCCGCCTGTATTACGGCACTTACTTTATCAGGCTTAAGTACCAGGAGATTCTGTTTTGAGGGATTTTTACCTTCCGATAAAAAAGAAAAGAAGGAGATTCTGGAGGAGCTTTCCAGGGAGAGTCGTACGATTATTTTATATGAAGCGCCCCACCATCTGGTAAGGACCCTGGAAGAACTGCAGGATGCACTGGGAGACCGCAAGATCACGCTTTGCAGGGAATTGACCAAGCGATTTGAGACAGTGATGCCCACTACCATAAGTGCAGCACTCAGCTTTTACCAGGAGGAAGAACCAAGAGGCGAGTATGTCCTGGTAGTGGAGGGCAAGAGTCTTGAGGAGAAACGAAAAGAAGCAATTGCGTCATGGGAAAGCATGAGCATCGAGGAGCATATGGCCCATTATGAGGGTCAGGGAATGGATGCCAAGAACGCCATGAAAGCGGTGGCGAAAGACCGCGGAGTGGGAAAAAGGGAGATTTACCAGTATCTCCATGGAGGAGCAGACGAATGAACTGTGAAGCGTGTGTAAATTATATGTACGATGAAGATTATGAATGCTACAGCTGCCTGGTGAATCTGGATGAGGATGAGATGTACAGATTCCTGTCCGGCAGTAAGGAAGCCTGCCCGTATTTCAGACTGGATGATGAATACGGTGTGGTGCGTAAGCAGATATAGATTATTATTTATCAGAGTTCTGCCTTTAAGAGGCGTTTGACGAAAATACTGTGGTGATAAACAGGCAGTGAAAGCTGCCGCAGAAAGGAAGAGAAAATGAGATTTATAAAACAGTTGGCTATTATATTGACCATATCATTTATTGCAGAAATGATGGAGCATCTGATACCGCTTCCCATTGCAGCCAGCATGTATGGACTGGTTCTGATGGTGATATGTCTGGTGACTCATATTATTCCGTTGGAGAAAGTAGAGGGGGCTGCTGATTTCCTGGTGGAGATCATGCCTATGTTATTCATTCCGTCTACTGTAGGCATTATGACCAGCGCAGAGGCTTTGAAGCAGATGTTGGTACCACTATTAGTAATCTGCATCCCCACAACCTTCCTGGTTATGATTGTAACAGGACGTGCGGCACAGTTTATTTTACGAAAAGATGGGAAGAGCAAAAAGGAACTTTCAGCCGGAGAAAACAAATCGGCTGAAGTCCAGGCGGCCCAAAAGGATGAAACGGTAATGGATCAGAAAGTAATGGAGGTACAGAAATCATGATGGAATCTTTATCACAATCCGTATATTTTGGTATTGCACTGAGCCTCTTGTGCTTTCAGCTGGCACTTTGGATCAAAAGCAAGGTAAAATCAGCGATTGCCAATCCGCTGCTCGTATCTGTTATCATCATTATAGCCATTTTGCTTGCTTTTGGAATTGATTATGATACTTATTATAATGGTGCAAAATATATCAGCTTTTTCCTGACACCGGCTACCGTGAGTCTGGCAATCCCGCTGTATCGTCAGCTGACTCTTTTGAAAAAATATCCCAAGGCAATCTTCGGAGGCATCGCTGCAGGTGTTCTGACGACAATGGTGAGTATCTTCCTTTTGAGTCTGGCATTTGGGCTGAACCACGAGCAGTATGTGACACTTCTGCCCAAGTCCATCACTACGGCTATCGGTATGGGAGTGTCTGAAAAGATGGGCGGTATTGCAACGATCACCGTTGTATCCATTGCAATTACCGGTATACTGGGAAATATGATTGCAGAATTTATCTGCAAGGTATGTAAGATTGAGGAACCGATTGCCAGAGGACTGGCTATCGGAACAGCATCTCACGCTATGGGAACCACTAAGGCCATAGAAATGGGAGAAATCGAAGGTGCCATGAGCAGCCTGTCAATTGTTGTAGCCGGTGTTATGACGGTGCTTGCTGTGTCAGTGTTTGCCAATTTCATATAAGCTTTCATGAGCTGTCCGTGTGGTTTTGGAATCGGCAATCCTCTTTCGCAAGACAATTCAGAGATTCTGAATGCTCTTGGAATGAAGAGTATCTCAGAACTGCTGGCATACAGAGACATGCCCCTTGACAAGCTGGGAGCACTTGTAGATCACCGGATTCCTGTAGTATTGGTGGCAGGTGACAGTGATCAGGTGGTTCCTTATTGCGAAAATGGTATATTCCTTCAAAGGGCATATAAGGATGCCGGTGTGGAGATTGAAGTTTATATTAAGCCGGGTTGCGATCATCATCCCCATGGCTTGGAGGATCCTGCTCCGGTTTTGGACTTTATTTTGCGGCATTGTGATTAAAGGATGGTATGCAGTGAAAGGAAGCAGTGTATATTACAGTTTTCACAGGAGGGAAAAATGGACTTTACGAATTTAAAATCATTTATGGATCATATGGCAGCAGAAAGAACAGTCGGCAATGCCATAGAAGTATACCTGAAAGGGGAAAAGGTATTCGAATACTTTACAGGCTATTCTGATCTGGAAAACAAAATTCCTTTGAATGGGGATGAGATGTACAATATTTATTCCTGCTCAAAGGTAACTACGGTAACGGCCGGAACTCAGCTTCTGGAGCGTGGAAAGATATTGTTATCAGATCCGTTGTATGATTACATACCGGAATTTAAGGAAATGTACGTAAAGACACCGGAGGGAGAGCTGAAAAAGGCTGTAAAGCCCATTACAATCGGTGATCTGTTTTCCATGACTGCCGGGTTCAGCTATAATTTAAAGTCAGAAGGATTTAAAAAAGCGGCAGAAGTGACAGAAGGTAAGATGGACACGGTAGAGACCATACGGTGTGCAGCAGCAGATCCGCTCTGTTTTGAACCGGGAAGCCACTGGCAGTACAGCATCTGTCATGATGTGCTGGCAGCAGTGGTCAGTGTGGTGTCAGGCCAGAAATTTCGGGATTATGTGAAGGAAAATATTTTCAATCCTCTGGATATGACAGAAAGTGTATATCATCATACAGATGAGACTTTGAAGAGAACGGCGCAGCAGTATTCCTTCGTAGCTGTAGGCAATGAAAATATGGATATCGTAGAAGCACAGAAGCGCGGTAATTCCAAAGTGGGTTATTTCAAAAATGTGGGCAAGGATGTAAGCCATATTCTGGGTGAGGAATATGACAGCGGCGGAGCCGGTATCATTACTACGGTTTCTGATTATGCGAAGCTGATGGCTGCACTTGCCGGATTTGGGATGGGTCTGACAGGAGAGCGTATTTTGTCTCCTTATTCTGTGAATCTGATGCGTACAAACAGATTAAGCGAGGAATTGTTAAAGGATTTTAACTGGAGGCAGCTTAGGGGCTGCGGTTATGGTCTGGGGGTACGTACCCATATAAATCCTGCAAAATCCGGAGTCATCAGCAGCCTGGGTGAGTTCGGCTGGGGTGGTGCCGCAGGTGCAACTGCTATTATCGATCCGGAAATAGGCCTGGGCGTATTTTATGCACAGCATACATTAAATCCCAGGGAGGAATATTATCAGCCGAGGCTTAGGAATGTGGTATATTCCTGCTTAAAGTAGGACATGGTGAAATAGAAAAGATAATTTTTGGCTAAGGGAGTCTGTTCCGTATAAACAGGCTCCCTGATTTTAAGGTAACAGTTCAGACAACCCTGGACGTAGGCGCACAAATCATGCTCGCATGATTTTGCGCTTACGTATAGGGTTGTACTGAGCGCCAGATTATGAGAAAAAATAGTCGCGAAGCGACGGAGAGCGCCGCAGGCTGCGATCAAAAGCATCTACGATGCTTTGCGAATGGCGCGTCTGAACTGTTACATTTTAAGATTAAAATTATTCTCGAAATGAGATCGTGAACTTCTTTTTGTGTTTATAATACACTGGAAGTAAACAGGCTCTTTACATGTTGTACTTCTTCTTCAGTAGCCTTGCTGGCAGGCACATAATAAGATTTGTCCCTTGCAATCTGGTACAATTCTTCCTGAGACTGTTCGCAGGCATTTCTGATCTGCTTCAAGCACTGCTTCAGTTCTTTATTTTCGGTCTGAGGAATCATCTCTGCGTAACGAATCAGTTCGCCGTTGATCCCTGCAAGTGTGTCTGTTACCATTATTTTTTCCTGCATCTGCATGATTGTCCTCCTTACTGATCAATACTGTTACTGCAAAAACTTCATAAGCTGCTGCTTATTCTCCATTGCAGACTGGGCGCCTTTTTCAAAAAATTGCTTTACCTTGGTATCGGTAGCTTCCTTGGCATACTCCTGCAGCTTGCAGTGAGTGGTGTCGAATCCGCCCATCAGATGGCGGAGATTCTGCAGATCAAGTTCTGAAATATTAGACATATCCATACCTCCTGTTTTTGTGATTTTACAATCCTATTGTGTGCAGTCTTGAAGAAAATATACCAGGTTACAGTTCACTCGTCAGCCTAGGCAGGAAAAGCGCATGCTCGCATGCGGCTTTTTCTGCCTAGGCTGACGAAGGGAGCGCCGTTTTATGAGCAAAGGTAGCCGCAAAGCGGCGAAAAGCGCTGCAGGCTGCGACCAAAAGCATCTGCGATGCTTTGCGAATGGCGCGGAGTGAACAGTAACATTGCTTCTTCCATTCATTTCCATGATAAAGCTTTTATTTATCGAAAAAATATATTATAATAGTAACAGTGTTGCGGACCGCAAATAGTATTTTGGTACTGATGCGGACCACATATGAGTAAAGAATGAACAGGAGTTAATGAAATGGCGAAAGAATTATTAAAGCGCAGCGAAGTAAACCCCGAATTTACCTGGAATCTGGCTGACATGTATGCGGATGTGGCAGCATGGGAAGCTGATATTGCAGTGATTCGTGAAATGGCTGCCGGGCTTGAGCAGATGGAAGGCAAAGTAACTGCCTCTGCAGAAAATTTATTGCAGACCTTATCCCAGATGGCTGCTATGGAAGAAAAGATGGATCTGGCTTTCAATTATGCAGCCAGACTCAGCGATGAAGATGCCGGCAATACCACCCACCAGGCTATGGTGCAGAAGCTTCACGGCGTAATTTCCAATATTTCCAGCAAACTGGCATTTATCGAACCGGAGATACTGGAGACTTCTGAGGAAGTATTGGATACCTGTTTTGCACAGCTGCCCGAACTGGAGCTGTACCGCAAGCAGATTCAGGAAATTCAGCGATTAAAGCCC
This sequence comes from Acetatifactor sp., assembly GCA_045124375.1. Classification (GTDB taxonomy): domain Bacteria; phylum Bacillota; class Clostridia; order Lachnospirales; family Lachnospiraceae; genus Acetatifactor. The sequence continues at coordinate 15,960 of JBGVLR010000065.1, read as the reverse complement.
CACAGCCTTTCCGCAGAGATGGAGAAGCTGGTAGCAATGACCGGTGAAATGAGCCGCACTGCTTCCCAGACCTTTTCTATTTTTAATAATGCAGACCTGAAATTCCCTGAGGTAGTGGATGAGAATGGTGATACTGTCCGCATTACTCACGGTCGTTTCGTAGGACTGGAAGAATCTGCCGACCGCCGTGTGAGAAAAGAGACTTTTGAGAAGCTGTATCACACCTATAAGCAGTATGAGAATACCCTGGCAAGTCTTTACAGCGGTCAGGTAAAGCAGCAGATTTTCAAGGCAAAAGCCCGCAAGTACAATTCTACACTGGAGGCTGCTGTCAATGCCAATAATGTATCTCCCAAGGTATATGAGAATCTGGTGGCAACCGTAAACGATAACCTTGATAAGATGCACCGCTACGTGCGTCTGCGCAAGAAGATGCTGGGTGTAGACGAACTGCATATGTACGATATCTATACCCCCATGATTCCCGATGCTGCCCGCAAGATCAGCTATGAGGAAGCCAAGGAGACTGTGCTGAAGGCATTGGAGCCTCTGGGGGAGGATTATATTGCCATACTGAAAGAGGGATTCAACAATCGCTGGATCGATGTATATGAGAATGAGGGTAAGAGAAGCGGCGCCTACTCTGCCGGTTCCTACAGTACGCATCCCTATGTATTGTTAAACTACAATGAGTCTCTGGACAACATGTTTACACTGGCTCATGAGATGGGACATGCGATTCACTCTTACCTGTCCAATTCCACTCAGCCGTATATTTATTCCCAATACAAGATTTTCGTGGCAGAGGTGGCTTCTACCTGTAATGAAATTTTGTTGATGGAATATCTGCTGAAGAATACGACGGATGTGAAAGAAAGAGCATATCTGCTGAACCATTATCTGGACAGCTTTAAAGGTACGGTATACCGCCAGACCATGTTTGCGGAATATGAGATGAAGACCAATGCCCTTGCCGAGGCAGGAGAAAGTCTGACTGCTGAAGTGCTGGATAAGGTGTATCATGAACTGAACTGTAAGTACTACGGACCGGATATGGTATCTGACCCTGAGATTGCGGTGGAATGGGCAAGAATCCCACATTTCTACTACAATTTTTATGTATATCAGTATGCTACCGGATTCTCCTCCGCTGTGGCGATCGCACGTAACATCCTAAAGGAAGGTGCTCCTGCTGTGGCTAAGTATAAGGAGTTCTTATCAGGCGGTTGTTCTCAGGCGCCGGTAGAACTGTTGAAGATTGCGGGTGTAGATCTGGAGACACCGAAGCCCATTCAGGACGCATTGGATGTATTTGGTGAGATTTTGGATGAATTAGAAAAACTGGCGTAAAAATTGGCATAATTTTACAGCGTTTCACAGGCAGTTAAAAACTACAAAGCAGGAGTTTGATGATCGTAAAAAGGATTATCAAACTCCTGCTTTTATGATTGAAAGCTATACTTACTAAAACGTAACAGTTCAGACGCGCCATTCGCAAAGCATCGTAGATGCTTTTGATCGCAGCCTGCGGCGCTCTCCGTCGCTTCGCGACTATTTTTGCTCATAATCTGGCGCTCAGTACAACCCTATACGTAAGCGCAAAATCATGCGAGCATGATTTGTGCGCCTACGTCCAGGGTTGTCTGAACTGTTACGCTAAAACTCCAGTTCATAGCGTTCATATGCATTGACTACGGTAGTATGCTCGTTATAAACGCATTCTCTCTTCTGGCGCAGCCGCCAATCATAGTTCATATGCATATGTCCGTGAATAAAATATCTGGGCTGGTATTTTTTTAACAGCGTATGAAATACCTGAAATCCCTTATGGGGAAGATCTTCACCGTCATTCAGCTGGTAGGCCGGTGCATGAGTGACCAGAATATCAAAGCCTTTGTGTTTCCAAAGCTTCCAGCGGAGCTTGCGGACACGTTTCTGCATTTCCTTCTCTGTATATTGATGTGGTCCGTAGTTGTAACACATGGAACCACCTAAACCTAAGATACGCACACCGTTATACACATAAATATCATCTTCAATGCAGATACACCCCTCCGGAGGATTCTTTTCGTATTTGCTGTCATGATTTCCATGCACATACAGGACAGGAACGGAACTTAGGGTTGCCAGAAAAGACAGGTAGCTTGCTTTCAGGTCACCACAGGAAATGATCAGATCAATTCCTTCTAATTTGCTTTTTTCAAAATAGTCCCATAAATATTTAGACTCTACATCGGCCAGTACCAGGATTTTCATGGTAAAGAATTTCCTCCTTTATCGGCAGTAGCGGAGTACAGCCCGCGCAGCATTACGACAGGCTGGGCCTCCTCGTTAAGGTCATCAATGGTGGGAATGCTGCCGACTACGTTGTCTACAAGCCAGTCCATTCTCATAATGTCTTCCGGTTTCATTACTTCGGAATCTTCATAGTGTACATTTCCTTCCTGGTCGACCAAAGGCCCGGTTAAAGGATGGAAATCTCCGGAAGAAATGGTCTTCTTCATCAGTTCTACCAGTTTTACGGTACCTGCCGGAAGATTATTGGAGCAGATTACATCGATTACACCGGCAGACAGACCCCACCAGTAGTTGATCGCTTTGTTTTCGGTTGATTCCTCTGATTTATAAGAACCATGTAAAATGCTCTTAATCAGTTTTTCGTAAAATTCACCCCAGTTATAAATGGACATAGCCAGGTTCTTCTTACCGAATTCACTTTCTTCATATAATCCGAACTGACGGATATTATTCTGAGGAGTGATCATGTCCTGGGCTGAAATGTAGGTAATATCCTGATCTTTAAAATACTGGTCCACGTCAAAGTCTTTCACTGTAGTCCAGGCCAGATAAACCTTGACGTCTGGATTTACCATTTTAGCGCCCAGTGCAAAGGCATTAATCGTGGCAGCTGCACCATACAACGGATAATCTGCCATATAGCCGACCTTATCGTTGGTACACATAGCGCCGGCAATCATACCTGTCAGGAACTTGGCCTCGTACATTCTGGTATAATATGTCCTTACCGTATTAAAAGAAGAGTTCAGTGCACAGTTCAAAATAATAATATCAGGGTGCGCGATAGCGGCTTTCAGGCAGGATTTGATCAGTTTGGGCGTTACCGTGAAGACGATGTCATAACCATCATTGCAGATATCTTCCAATACTTCTTCTGCATTATCAGTGGAAGGATCGGCAAGAAAGACCTGCGTCTCCACATTGCCGTCAAATGCTTCTGCCAAATGCAGTCTTCCCAATTCATGACCGTAGATCCAGTCGGAAGATTCCGGCTCTTTGTCATACACAAAAGCAACTCGTCTCTTTTTCGGTGCTTTGATCTTGTTGAAAACCGAACTCATGGTGGTCTTGTTTTCCACAGGATTCATCATCAGTTCTACGGAATCATCTTCGCCTAACAGGGTAATCTCAGACCATATCTTGTCAATGTTGGTTCGAATCTCGGACAGGATAGAGTCCTTGGCTTCTTTGTATGGATAAATAGTCAGGTAAAGCAGCAGGGCATCTCCGATGGTTATATTTTTAAGATACAGTCCGCCTCTTTCTGTAAACGCCTTCGAAAATTCAGCATAGAAGCTGGAAAAATCCAGTCGTTCTTCTTTCGTCCATTCATCTTCAGAATTCTTGTCTGTGGCAGTCAGCAGCTTGGCATAGCTGCCGGTCTTGGAAAAACGGATATAATTGATCTTGGTAAGCTCATAAAAATCCATATATTCGTAATAAATGCGGGTTTCCGGATCATCATTTCGCTTGGGGACCTTTCTGGTCACATCAGCCAGAATAGTTGTGGCATTGAAAAACTTCAGCACACTGACGCGCTTATTTCCCTCCACAACATAATATTTATTCATGTATTCATAGACTTTGATGGCGTCATGGATTCCCTCTTGCAGCTGTGCTGTAGACAAATGTGACCATTTGGTGGCAAACTCACTGCTATCCTTTAAGAGGGGCATAAAGTTGGAAGCAAAAGCCTGTGTACGGCCGAAGGTACTTGTTCCAACCACCTGATTCAGGGGAATATCACTGATACCAAGGTGTACTTCGTATTCTACCTCTGCATGAGAGAGGATTTCATCCAAAACAGGCAGATAAGGGTATTTGCCGCTGGAAATGGCTGCTTTGTAAGCTTTAATGCCCAATTTTTGTGCTCTTAAATATTCTTCATATCCCATAGATTGCATCCTTTCTTTTATAAATCGAAAATTATCAGGGACAATTATTTCCTATAAGTGGCAGCATGTTCTGCCGAGAAGATTATAGCATAGTTCTTTTCGGATTGCCATAAAAAAATAGAGCCGCTTAATTGCGGCTCTGTCCGGTCTCACGAAATTCGGTAGGTGTCATACCAAAATGCTTTTTAAAACAATTGGAAAAGTAACTGATATCGGAAAAACCACATTTCCAGGCAATATTACCGATTTCATCTTTGCTGTTTCTTAAAAGTTTCTGCGCCAGCTCCATGCGAAGTATCTGGATGTATTTCATGACGGTAATACCCGTAAGTGCCTTAAATCGCCTGCAAAAGTAAGTTTCGTTGTAGCCGAACATCCGGCTGACGTCTTTTGCAGTGATTCGCTCCGTATAATGGCTGTTGACATATTCCAGAACGGATTTAAAACTGTCATCTACCCGATGAATCAACTTCGTCTCACCGGCACAGTATTCATGCAGGGCGCCGATAATCTCATATACAGCTCCGATTGCAAAAAGAGGATTCCTGCTTTCGTTGTCCGATAATACCTCAAGCAGCCTGTCAACAGCCTCGGTTACTTTCGGGTGGCAAGCGACAGGAACAAATCCTGCTTCACTTTTGCAGACAGGAACCAGATATTTGTCAGAGGCAATTGTGGTATTGCAGAATTTTTCTACATCAAACATAATGGTGTGGTAAAGAACGCCGGACTCCCCGGAAAAGCCGCAGTGCATGGTGCGGGGCGTAATGATAGCCACCTGCCCCGGCAGGACTGTCACCTGTTCCTCACCCAAATGCAGTACCAATTGTCCGGAGACTACACGCATGAGCTCCATGCGGTCATGCCAGTGCATGTGAAAGCACATGCCGTTTATTTTCTTGTTACAAGCCAGGTGCTTAATTGCATTTTCTCCATATATCACAGGGGTCAGCTCTTTATATGCATCCAACATGAAGGCTCCTCCTTTCATTGCTCGCTTGCGTTCATTATCACACAGGCTGCGCCTGTGTGCGGCATTCGCCGTTCGCGATGACCAAGCTTACGCTTGCTCCCGCTCGCTTGCGTTCATTATATCATTATTTGCGTAAATGTCACAGATGATTTTCTGGATTTTCAGGGCTTCACGGCCGCTGATTTCCAGGGGCTCGAGGCCGGATACAGCCTTATAGAACTGGTCAATCTGGACGGCATGCTGAGTACCCCAATAAGGCTTGCCGCCGGTATAGGACACGATTTTCTGCGGCTGGTTCTTTACGGTTTCTACTGTGCCATCGTTGTAAGTGATGACAGCTTCATCATAGGAAAGGCGGGCCTTTCCGTTTTCACACAAGAGACGTATTTCAATGGGCTCGTCCACAAAATAATTATTCATTGCATAGAAAGAGAGCAGACTGCCGTTTTCGTATTTGATCAGTCCTTCTGCGCTGTCCTCTACCACCATGATCTTGTGATTGCGGTTGTGGAGAGAAGACTGTACTTCTATGGGTGTACTGTCGATGAACCAGTTGGCGAGGTCCAGGGAATGGATGGCCTGGTCGATGATAACACCGCCGCCTTCCTTGTCCCAGGTGCCCTTCCAGTCGGAGCCGCCGTAATAATTGTCCGGGCGGTACCAGGTAAGTGTAGTTCTGCCGCACCGGACAGCGCCCAGGCGTCCATCCATGATACGTTTTTTGACCAGCATGGAAGGAGTGTTATATCGACACTGAAAAATAACACCGTACTTTACATTACACTTTTCGGCCAGTTCCACTGTAGCTACCGCATCATCATAATGGATGCTCATGGGCTTCTCACTGAGTACGTGAATTCCTGCACGGAAAGCATCTCTGGCTACTACGGTATGCAGATAATGGGGCAGACACAGATGAACAACGTCAGGCTTTTCCTTTTCAAAAAGCTCGTGATAGTCGGTATAGGCTGTTGTATGATATTTACCTGCTGCTGCAGCTGCACGCTCTGCTTTGATATCGCATACGGCAACCAGCTCGGATTCGTCCAAGGCTGCTATGGAATCCATGTGCATGACGGAAATGCTGCCGCATCCGATCACTGCTGCTCTGATTTTTTTCATGATTACTCCCTCCGATTTTTATAATGTTTTTTCTTTTATCGTAGCATATGATTTGAGGCATTAAGAGGAATATTTTGTGGTGAATTTGTAAAATTTGTACTTTTTAGGTTACAGTTCACTCGTCAGCTACGGGCAGGAAAAGCGCATGCTCGCATGCGGCTTTTTCTGCCCGTAGCTGATGAAGGGAACGCCGGTTTATGAGCAAAGGTAGCCGCAAAGCGGCGGAAAGCGCCGCAGGCTGCGACCAAAAGCATCTGCGATGCTTTGCGAATGGCGCGGAGTGACCTGTGTTGGTAAAAAAATTACAAATCTAAGTCAAAAATGTCCTTTGGAAAGTATTTTTTATATGGTACTGTAAAAGCAGAGATTAATCACATATACATATTACGAGGAGGTATCCTATGAAAATCGGAACTTGTGTCAGTCTTTCTTCTATGGACGGGATAGCTGATAAGTTTGCTACACTGCGCGACAATGGATTTGATTCCTGCCAGTTGTTGGCCTGGAAGCCGGCTGTGTGGACAGATGAGAATGCAGCTATATTAAAAGAGCTGCTGACAGAATACGGAATCACAGTATCTGCATTCTGGTGCGGCTGGGAAGGACCCTGCGTATGGAATTTTTATGATGGCCAGATTACTTTGGGATTGGTGCCCCCGGAGTACCGTCAGATGCGTATTCAGAATCTGTGCGATGGGGCTGATTTTGCCCTTAAGCTTGGAATTAAAGACGTGGCAACCCATATGGGCTTTATTCCGGAGAATCCCTATGATCCTAATTTCAGCAGCTTCTGTGTGGCAGTCCGCACGGTAGCACAACATCTAAAGAAAAATGGTCAGTATCTTCTCTTTGAAACCGGACAGGAGACTCCTGTTACCATGCTGCGCTGCTTTGAACAGGTAGGCTGTGACAACCTGGGAATCAATCTGGATACAGCCAATCTGATTCTTTACGGCAAAGCGAATCCTGTAGATGCACTGGATGTATTCGGAAAATATGTCCGCAACATCCACGCAAAAGATGGCTGCTATCCCACCAATGGTCACGATCTGGGGAAAGAGACGAAAATCGGCGAAGGGAAAGTGGATTTCAAGGCTTTCTTTACTAAGCTGCATGAACTTGAATATGATTCCTTCGTTACCATTGAAAGAGAAATCAGCGGTGAGCAGCAGCTTAAGGATATTCTGGAATCCAGGGCTTATTTACAGCAGATAATTGATGAAGTATACGGAGGATGATACTATGTTAAAGGTTGGATTGGTCGGCGTGGGCGGTATCAGCGGAGCCCACATTCCTGCATGGGAATCTTTTCAGGACGCTGAACTGGTAGCACTTTGTGATGTACGCCCGGAGCGTATGGAAAAATATCCGGAAAAACGTCACTACACTGATTTTGACGAAATGCTTAAAAAGGAACAGCTGGATATCCTGGATATCTGTCTGCCTACTTATCTCCATGCAGACTTTGCCGTCAAAGCAATGGAGAAGGGCATTCACGTAATCTGTGAGAAGCCCATTTCTTTAAAAGCAGAGGATGTGGAACGCGTATATTCCACAGCTCACAAATATAATGTGAAATTTATGGTAGCACAGGTGCTGCGCTTCTGGCCTGAGTATGAGCTTTTGAAAGAAATCTATGATTCCGAGAAATACGGAAAGCTGCTTTCCGGGTCTATGACCCGCCTGGGGAATATTCCTAAATGGAGCTGGGATGGCTGGATGAGTGACGAGAAGAGAAGCGGTCTGGTGCCCTTTGATCTCCACATCCATGACCTGGATTTTATGGTGTATACATTCGGAAAGCCTGAGAAGATGCAGGCTCATCGCGCCAAACGTCCGGAACAGGACTACTTTAATGTGGTGTATGAGTATGAGAACTTCTTTATTACCACAGAAGCATCCTGGTATGCAGGCTGTTATCCTTTCGAGGCAGCTTTTCGTTTTCAGTTTGAGAAAGCTGTTGTAGCAAACGAGAAGGGAAAGTTTGTGATTTACGAAGACAATGGAAAGGTAATTGACTTAAGCAAGGAAAGTGATGGTGATACCGGTAACATCAATCTGCCCAAGAGCAATGCTTATGCCAATGAGATACGGTATTTCACAGACTGTGTTCTGGAGGACAAGTTCCCGGATAAGGTGAAACCGGAAGAGTTGGAAACAGTAATTGGAATTTTGAAACAATTGTAAAAAAGTAAGAAAAACCGCAGGGAATTATTCTGTAGTCAGAATGATTCCCTTTGCACTTTTTTCAAAATCTTCCATCCGGGTACCGGATAAATCTGTATAAGTAAAGGTATAGGTCTGATCCCCGTCTACGCCTATGATCAGCTGGCTGATAGCAGTATCCTGCAGTTTATAGGTGATAGAGTACTGGTAAGCCGGATAACCCGAAATGGTCTCCGTAGTAAAATAATTGTCTGTAATCTTGACATCAACTTTGTATGACTGGGAGAGTGCGTTTTCCAGGGCTTCACGCAGCAGATCTGCCGTCACGGTATTAAAACCGGTATCTTTTGGCTGAACATTCAAACTGATGCTGGAACCATCCTCACCCACATAGTAGAATTCCATACCGTCGACTTCAATTTTGGAAAAATCGTCAGGAATAGAGAGTGCATAGTTGGAGACAGCGGCGTCAGAAGAGGCGGTACCGGTGTTGGCTTCGGACTCAGCGGTGCTCCGGAAGGATGATTCGGACGAGGCATCGGCAGCAGATTCAGAACTGCTTTTCTTATCATCTGAATCACTGCAGGCAGTTAACAGTGTGAGGCAAAATATAGTTATAAATGTAAATAAAAAATGTTTTTTCATCAAATAGGCTCCTATCTAAATTATCGTAAGCATAGCATTATGTGGGATTGTTGTCAATAAAAAAGTCAAAGCGGACAGGGGGGCAATTGAAAAGAACGGTTGGTTTGTAATTTACATATCTATGCAACTTACCCCACAAAAACAACCACTTACCCCATTATGGATTGCCTTTTTCAAACAGTATGCTAAACTGATTTCAGGAAGGTAAAATAAGTATGAAAATAAAGGTAATAACAGGAAAACGCCAACCCGGCGAGGAACCGGAGGTAATAATTTATTGTGAAGAAGAGAATCAGGAAGTCAGGCGTCTGGTCAGTCTGATCCGGTCCATGGACTTAAGGATTGCCGGGAGCAAAGATAATATCAGCTGCAGCTTACGCCCGGAGGATATCTACTATTTTGAGGCTGTAGACGGTAAAGTATTTGCCTATCTGGAGCAAAAGGTATGGCAGGTCCCGCATAGTCTGGAGGGGCTGGAACGATTGTTGAACGCCGGTGGCGGCAGCAGTTTTTTCAGGGTATCCAAATCCTGCATTATTAATGTAGATCATGTGGAGCACCTGACCAGTATGATGAGTAACCGCATTATGGCCAGAATGGAAAATGGGGAAGACGTGATCATTTCCAGACATTATGCGGGAATGTTCCGGGATTATCTGAAGTATGGGAGGCGTGGACAAAATGCAGAAATGTAAAGATATGATTGCCAGATGGGAACATTATATCAGAATCGAAATGGAAGCGGAGGTTATGGCCTGTGTGCATGGCTATGCTATGGTCTTGACATGGCTCCTCATGAAATTTATAGCGGGAGGAGATGGCATCAGCTTCCTTTATGTGGTGGAAATGGGGCTTCACGGGTATCTGCTGGCGTGGCTGCAGAGGCTGGTCTTTTGGAAAGAAAAAGCTTATAGTATCCGGGAATATCGGCTGAGAGAGACCATATGGTGTGCACTGCCGATTGTATTGACGTTTCCCATGGGAAAATTACTAGGCTGGTTTTCGGAGCTGCCGGCAGCCTGTGAATGGGGTTTCTATGGGTTATTGGTTCCCTATTACATCGTCATGTGGGTGATGATGAAGCGTTTTTTCAGAAAGGACACGAGGCAGCTGAATGAACTTTTGGATGAATATAAAAAAGCAGAGACAGGAGGCGAAAGATGAAAGCCATTGAGATCAAAAATCTGACAAAATACTATGGAAAAAGCAGGGGAATCGTAGACCTGAATCTGAGCGTGGAGGAAGGAGATTTTTTCGGATTTATAGGGCCTAACGGGGCAGGAAAATCAACGACTATCAGAACTCTTCTGGGGCTGATTACCCCTACATCCGGAAGTGCCGCAATACTGAATCAGGAGTGTGGTGTCAGTAAGACGCAGATACTGAGACAGGTGGGCTATATGCCCTCAGAAGCTTTTTACTATGATGATATGAAAGTGAAGGAGGTTATGAAGCTGGCGGCCGGTCTGCACGGGAAAGATTGCAGCAAAGAGGCTTCAAATCTGTGTGAACGATTGCAACTGGATACCGGGAAAAAGATAGAGCAGCTGTCTCTGGGAAATCGTAAAAAGGTAAGCATAGTCTGCGCCCTGCAGCATATGCCGAGGATTTGCATCCTGGATGAGCCTACCTCCGGTCTGGACCCATTAATGCAGCAGGAATTTTTCAAAATTTTACAGGAAAGGAATCGCCAGGGCACAACCATTTTCCTCTCCTCCCATATTTTGCAGGAGATTCAGAAATATTGTCATAGTGCAGGTATCATCAGGGAGGGCACATTAATACGCTGTGGCAGTGTGGAAGAATTGTCACACAGCAATGCCAGAAGAGTGACGTTCACCACTGCAAAAGGGACAGAAAGCTTCCTTTATCAGGGAGAAATAAGCGAGCTTTTGAAACGGCTGCAGGGGGTGGAGAAAGAAGGAAATGTGTTGCAGGACCTGACGATTACGGAACCGACGCTGGATGAAATCGTGATGCATTATTATGAAAAAGAAAGCAGAACAGACGGTGAGTAACGGATGTTATTGTACAAGGAGAGAATGAAATGTTTCATATATATTTTCATGAGTGTAAACAGAACCGGAAACTGCTTGCCATTTGGACTGCAGTAGTAGCCGGGATGAATATTGTCATTATGTTAATCTATCCACAGATGGCCGGGCAGACAGAAGCGGTAATGGATATCTATGGTAATCTGGGGGCTTTTTCAGATGCTTTTGGTATGAACAGGCTGAATCTGGGGACTGCATTAGGATTCTACGGTGTGGAAGCAGGAGCCATGGTTTCCATCGGAGGAGGTATGCTGGCCGGGCTATTAGGCAGCGGTATCCTTTGCAAGGAAGAAGGAAAGCATACAGCAGAATTTCTTATGACAATGCCGGTGCGCAGGGAAAAAGTGGCGCTGCAGAAGCTGGCAGCGGTGTGTACAATGATAGGAATCTTTAATCTGGTATGTCTGGCAGCAGGTGCCTTGGCGTTTGTGATCATTGGAGAATCCATGGATGGAGCCCTGTTTATAAAGTATCATTTGGCACAGCTGGTAATGCAGCTGGAGATTGGGTGTATCTGTTTCGGAATTTCTGCTTTTTTACGTAAAGTGTCTATGGGCATTGGGATTGGTGTGGCGCTTGTATTTTACTTTTTGCAGATGTTTGTCAATATCAGTGCGGACCTGGAATGGCTGAAGTATATTACGCCATATTATTATTCTGATGCTTCCTATATACTGACAGGATATGCCATGGAATGGGGGCTCATGATTTGGGGCGTGGTACTTGGATGCACAGCGATGGTTGTGGGAACCTGGTGGTTCGGACGGAAGGACTTGATGGGATGACCCAGTGGGGTATCTGATGTCAGTGGAGCAATTTCCACTGCTTAAAATGCCTGTGTATCCTGTTCTGAAAACAGCTGCACGGGCATAAATTTTGGTAAGGCATCATACGGCGGTAGTGTTATGTTGAATTATCTGTGGGCAGGAATGATCCTGTTAGGAGTGCTTTACGCTGCTTTTACCGGCAACATGAGTGCTGTGACCAATGCAGCATTGGACAGTGCGGGAGAAGCGATCTCTCTGTGTATTACCATGGCAGGAGTTATGGCTTTGTGGATGGGGCTGATGGAAATCGGACAAAAGGCGGGAATCATGGAGCGTCTGACCAAAGCCATAGGTCCCTTCTTAAATTTCATGTTTCCACGCATTCCGAAAAACCATCCGGCCAGAGAGTATATTGCAACAAATATCATTGCAAATGTGCTGGGCCTGGGCTGGGCCTGCACTCCGGCAGGGTTAAAGGCTATGGAGGAGCTGGCAAATCTGGAAAGGGAGAGAGGAAATCCTCAATATCTGGAAAATGCTGAATTTAAGGGGCGCAGTGCCAGTAATGAGATGTGTGTGTTCCTGATTTTGAATATTTCGTCGTTACAGTTGATTCCGGTAAATATGATTGCCTATCGCAGCCAGTATGGCAGCGTAAATCCGGCAGTCATTGTGGCGCCGGCAATTGTGGCCACACTGGTAAGTACAGTGGCGGCGATTGGATTCTGTAAGGTAATGGACAGAAAGAAGGCAGCACTATGAATGTATTGATACATCTTTCAGACATCATCATTCCGGCAGTCATATTTTACATAGTAGGCTATGGACTGATATGCAAGATCAAGGTCTATGAGACTTTTTTACAAGGAGCCAAAGAGGGGCTTAAAGTGGTAGTAGATATCATGCCCACGCTGATTGGTCTGATGGTAGCGGTAGGCGTGCTGCGTGCATCGGGATTTCTGGATTTCCTGGGCAGCTTATTTGGACCTGTTACAGAAATGGTAGGGCTGCCTGGGCCGCTCGTTCCGTTGCTTATTGTAAAATTGTTTTCTTCTTCCGCGGCAACGGGGCTGGTCCTGGATATTTTCAAAACGGCTGGGCCGGATTCCTATTCCGGCATGGTCACATCTATTCTTATGAGCTGCACGGAAACGCTGTTTTATACCATGAGCGTATATTACATGGCGGCCAAGGTGACCAAGACCAGGTTCACGCTGGCCGGGGCCCTTTGGGCTACATTAGCCGGGACCATCATGAGCGTAATACTTGCAGGGGGAATGGTGTAGTGTCAGATAACACCAATACTCCTCAATAGGAATAACCACATCGTTAAAGTAATAGAACTTAAAAATGTAGTGGTCAGTACCACGCTGGAAGTCAGCGTCCCCTCATGCCCCATGTTCTTTGCCATAATGTAACAGCTCGGGGTGGTAGGAGAACCCAACATTACAAGAATGCCGACCAGCTTCTCTGTGGTAAAGCCAAGCTTGATTGCCAACGGCAAAAACAGTGCCGGCAGCACCACCAGTTTGATCAGGGAAGCCACTGCAGTGGGCTTCAGCTGCTTTAATGCTTTGCGCCCCTCGAAGCCTGCACCCAGCCCGATCAGCGCCAGCGGCGAAGCCAGGGAAGCAACATTGTTGATGGTCTTTGAGATCATCACCGGGAAAGAAATCCGGCAAAGAGAAGCTGCCATCCCCAGAAAGATACCAATGATGATGGGATTGGTCAGGACGCCTTTCACAGATTTTTTCAAGGCGGCTTTATCCAGGCGGCTGCCGAGGCCGGATGCGGTTTCTGTCTCAGAAGCCTTCGGCCCTGTAAAAGACAGAATCAATACAGCTGCAATATTGTACAGCGGTACGGTACCGATGATCATCAGAGGCGCCATGCCGGAATTGCCATAGATATTCTGGATGAAGGCGATGCCCAGTACGGCGGCACTGCTGCGGTAGGAAGCCTGAACCAACTCACCCAGGTGTGCCTTATCACGATAAAAAATCCCTGCTATGATCCATATGGCGGCAATACACAGGAAAGTCACAGCAAAACAGTATAATACATAACGAGTGTCCCACACACTGTAAAAATCAGACCCGGCTATGTCCTTAAACAGCAGGACAGGCAGGGTTATTTTAAAGTTAAAAGAATTCAGAGTCTTTATGAAGGGCTCATCTACAATGTGAAATACTTTTAATAAGTAGCCGATGACCATCGTCAGAAATACCGGAATGGTGGCGTTTAAACTGAATAATAACTGGTCCATATGATATCCTTTTCTTCTTGGGTACATTTTTTATAAAAAGTTCAGGCCGGCCTGCGGCTGACTTTGCTCATAAAATGGGCGCGGGCTGCCATGCCATGGCTGAACTGTAAAGGTATTATACCACGGATTTGCGATATGTGCACTTTTTTATGTCACTATTCAGCCTTGTTTCAGGATAACGAGTTACAGTTCACTCGTCAGTTACGGGCAGGAAAAGCGCATGCTTGCATGCGGCTTTTCCTGCCTGGGCTGACGAAGGGAGCGCCGGTTTATGAGCAAAGGTAGCCGCAAAGCGGCGGAGAGCACCGCAGGTGCGGCTTTGCGAATGGCGCGGAGTGAACAGTAACGATTTTGTCTGCGCCAATACTCATAAGTGGATGAATCTTGACGAGAGTTATGATTGCGGATATAATATATTTTATATACGAATATGGGTTCGTTGCATGTTATAATTCTTAAGGAAAGTATCATATTCGGAGCAGAAAGAAAGAACAGCTTTTACAAAAGATAAAGCTGCTCTGAATATGATTCTTTCCAATTGTACCAGACCGCGGAACTTTAGCCGGTAACTGTATGGGGATTGTTTTTTCTCACTGTGCCTTCAAAGCTGTTTTTGGGAGGGAAAATCAGAAATAATACAGCTATTGTGAGATGTAAAAATAATTCTGGGCATGCTCCGCAGACCTTCCCGAGGAAGGCCTGAAAAAAGAAATATGAGGATACCAAAGTTTTAGTAGAGTCTTGCATGAGTCCTTCCCGCAGGCTTCATGCTTTGGCAACCACATATGGGGCAGATACTGATATCGAAATCCCATACTGCTTTCAGAAGTTCTGCCATGGACAGACCGGCATACTTGTGCCGGAAACGTTGTCCACCCTGTAGTTTGAAGATAAGTTTCAGGTTTTTGGTTTTGGTACGGTTGTTCAAAAAGCCATAATAACGGATTTTCTGAAAGCCTGAAGGAAGCACATGCATTAAAAAACGTTGTATGAACTCCTGGTGGGAAATGGTGATTTCCCTTTTTGGATCGCCGGGCTTCAATCCTCTGGCAGAAAAGGTAACTTCTGAATCTTTCACTGAGAGGATCCTGCTGTTAGAAATGGCAATCCTGTGGGTGTAACGCCCCAGATATTCAATGGCATTGCCAAAACCGTTAAAAGTTTCTTTGATATAAGGGCACCAATCCCTATCATACAGGCTGTTTTTGAACTCCTTCCACTGACAGGGATCATTTAGTTCTTTACAGGAAGAGGAAAAAAGGAACTGCCCGTTCTGGTAAAGGGAATCCAGAAGTGCAAGATACTTTCCCTTGAACTTGTCCCTCAGGACCCGGACAGGGATAAAAAACTTCTTGCCGGCCCTGTGTATTTTCCGGTCGGCGGAAAGCCCGCCCCCGGAAATGATACAGTGCATGTGGACATGGTAAAGGAGCTCCTGGTTCCAGGTATGAAGTACCTGTATGATACCAGGGACAGCACCAAGATATTTTTTGTCAGCAGACAGTTCCAGAAGCGTTTCGGCACAACATTTGTGCAGGAGACCATAAAGAAGCTTCTGGTTACAGTAGATCAGGGAATTGAGTTCATGGGGCAGGGTAAAGACTATGTGGAAGTAAGGTGAGTCAATGACTTCCGCCCTGCGTCTGTCTACCCAGACCTCCTTAAGGATAGCCTGACAGTTCGGACAGTTGCGGTTCCTGCAGGAATTGTTGTGAAAATCTGTATGTCCGCAATCCTGGCATATGCTTATGTTACAGCCAAGTTTTCCGGATTT
>JBGVLR010000064.1:0-2633 GCA_045124375.1 Acetatifactor sp. | reverse complement strand
CAAATGTGCGATTATGCTGGATGAGCTGGCGTATCAGGACTATCGCTCATATACACTCAGGGATGAATATCAGGTTTTATTGGGCAAAAAGGCATCAGATCTCGAATCGAAGCTTGCGATATACGAGATCGCCAATGACAGTGGCTGGTACGGGAAAGATTTTAAAATAGAACTGAAACCGGGGGAAGTGCTCAAATATGATACCTCTTCCTTTACTGTGGAGGAAGTTATGGATCTGAACAGCCGGATCCGCAGGGTCAATAACCGTCTTGAAAAGAAAATCCAACAAAGTAATATACTTGACAGTGAAAAGTTACATGACTCAATTAAGCCACACCATCCCTGATGTTGCCTGATTTTCCCGTTTGCTTCTCCCGAATAAATCGAGTTACGAAAGAATCGGGGTATTTTAGAAACATCAAAAAAATGTTTCGACGCATATAACTCATGACAGTAGCTTCTGAGTCTCCGTTTTCCGGTTGTGTACGAAGATATCTGCCCCCGTGGAACCTGTTATCCGTTACCATAAGCGACAGCATTTGCAGGATTCCCATTGCGATCGATGAAAACAGGACAAATCCTTCGATGGCTTTCACAGTATCAAGGATTGCCTTCTGATCCTCTTTGTCTGCCACCCTGGCAAGAGGATCACGATTTCCCTTTTTGGCGTAATGGTTCAGCCTCGGCATGTGTTTTGTCCAGAAGTGATAACAAAAACCTCCGAGCTGCTGCTTGAACTCACGGAAGCAGCGTTCGATGTTAAAGCGGAAACCATACAATTCAGCGATACGGACCGGGTCAATTGTAAGATCCGTGCAGACAAAGATGCTTTTCATCCCGTCATATTTGACAAACACAAAACGCATCTCCTGATACAGTTTCTGTCCCCAGAGAAGATCTTCATAGAAATATGAGATCTCCTTGCGTCTCCCGTAAAGCAGTGCCTGTGCTTTCCTGTAGCGGCTGTCATCGTTCAGCAGTTCAGAGAGCTTTACGGTGTCGCCCTTCAGGCGGGGACGGCCTTTTGCGCCGGGAGCTTTTGGAGCCGGTTTTCTGTACGCAACGTAATTCGATTTTGCCTTGGTAACGATCGTAACGTGGTCAGGGCTGCCGTAAACCGCGTTCAATTCCGCCTGTTTTCTCAATGCCGATGTTGTCAGGAAATACCGGTCCAGCAGGAGGATGGAGCGTCCGAACACGTCAGCTGTCTCAAAGGCGCTTTCAATCATCTGGATGATGTGGCTTTCCGGTGAGATACCGGAATTATCCCACAGTGAAGCGGAACGCAGGCCTTCCTGGATGTTGATCTTCAACGGCAGGCAGAAGTGGCGCTCCAGAGTTCCGGCCAGGACTCCGACTGCTCCGAACATATGCCCAAAGATGTACTGCGGTTTGGAACTGTCTTCCGATTCCTGGACCATCTTTTTGACACCGGGGATGAAATAGCCTTCCTTCGACTGCTTCACCCCGTCACCAATAAGGACAACGCGGCCATGGATCCGCAGGAGCGGGGCCTTGGAAACAAGGATGCGGTACCACTTGTCCCGTATCTTTCCGGCATCCCACGCAGTTGACCGAAAAAAATGGATCAGAGATTCATATCCCGACGGGTCCAGTGCAAGGTCCCGAATGATGGATGTTACACCAAGACGGTCAGAGCGGAGCATAAGACCGACGATGACGACAACGAACCAGCGGAAAGCGGCCCTTCTGGAAAAGCAGGGACGAAATCCATCGAGTATCTGCTCAATAAAGCGGAACATACAGTCATGTTTACTGGCTGCTGTGCCGGCATCGCTCAGTCAGACAGACACCGGCAGTATGCGGGTGTCAGGATCTGTACTGTGCAGTCAGGCGTTCGAGCATGCAGAGGATATCTTCTTTTTCCTTCTGCAGGCGGGCTACCTGCTCTTCAAGTTCAAGGATCCTTGCGTCTTTGTCCTTGTCATCCGGCTGACCATCGGGAACCGAAAGATTTCCACCTGTCCGGGAAGCTTCCTCAACAGCCTGTGGTGTATTGGAAGGACTGCGACGGTTCTGCCTGCGGGTCGGGACCACTTCGCCTGTAGCCTCATCGATCTTTCCGATGATCCTGCGGCGGGAACGGGGCTGCTGTTTTTCCTTGTCCCAGTATGATTCGGACTCAATAACGTAAGTAATTCCTGTTTTCTTATTTGTTTGTCTGATGATAGCCAAGTAAACCTCCTCCTAGTGATAATTATAACATTTCACTAGCTATTTGTAAATAGCACTAGCTAAATTTACTATGTTTTTTTTCACTAAGAAAAGTATATCATGCAAGCGGAACACTCGCTTGTATTAGCAACTAATATTCAATTTTTAAGATGTAATTGACGGTGAGAACTTTTCACTGTCCAGTATAGTATATAAAGGAAATTTTTCAACGGCAAGAAGAACCGGAGAAAAAGTTGAAATTTTGACACTGCTTTTTGAATACAGGATGAAAAAATGACGCAGTTTTTTCCATATTGTCAGAAACGGGTCTTCTGCAGCCTTTCTTTGGAGCGGAAGAGAAGTAGAGAGCGGTCTTACCGGTAAACAGAAATCCTTTTCAAAATAGTTTTTACCGATCTTTTTTCTTGAATATGACGGTATATATGGAGGAATTTTCT
>JBGVLR010000063.1:0-7264 GCA_045124375.1 Acetatifactor sp. | reverse complement strand
AACAGCGCTCCCGCTGCCGTGGCCGCAAATATTTTTTTCCAAATCATAAAACCATGCCTCCGTAGTACTGCATAACTTGTTTCAAAATAAACCTGTTTCCGTCATCTCAACATACAGTATTTCCAAAAGCATTTATATTATTTTGTCAAAAAATTCTTTATTCCTATATCATTCCCTATGCCAGTCCCGCCTGTTTCTTCCAGCCGCCCTTAATGTATCGTCCCACAAAACAGGATACTCTGAAAATCCAGTCAAGCACCATGGCCATCCACACTCCAATGGCACCCATCTCCATCTGAACACCGAAAATGTAGCTGAAGCCGATACGGAAGGTAAACATGGAGAAAATTGCTATAACCATGGTGAACTTCACATCGTTACAGGCCCTCAACATATTCGGGAGAACAAAGGAAGCAGGCCACAGGAATATGGCCATGCCGTTATGAATCATAACCAGGATATAAGCAAGTTCTGTGGTCTCCTGCCCCAGCCCGTATAAAGAAAGGATCCATCTAAGAGACAACAATATGATACTGTTAACTACCGCCGTGCACAGATAGGCAATAGCAAGGAGCTTCTTCGTATAGTATCTCACCTGTCCGGCATCGCCTGCCCCCACACAGCGGCCCACTACCGTGATCATGGCAAGGCTGATGGCCTGTCCCACGATACAGCCCATACTGTCAAGACTGTTTGCTACACCGTTGGCAGCGATCTGTACGGTGCCAAAACCGGCAATAATACTCACCACCAATACACGGCCCAGCTGAAAGATGCCGTTTTCGATACCGCTCGGAATCCCGATATACAAGATTTTCTTTACAATCTGCGGTTCGAAGCGGAAACGCTCTTTTACCAGATGAATCATATTGTCCGGATTTTTCAAAAGAAAATACAAGATGATCCCGGCCACTGCTCTGGACACCAGAGAAGGAATCGCCACACCGGCCACACCCATATGCAGACCGTAAATGCAGATGGCATTTCCCGCAATATTGATGATGTTCATTAGTACAGACACCTTCAGTGTGATCTGGGAATTACCCATAGACCTGAAAAGTGCAGCACAGGAATTATACACCGCCAGAAAAGGAAAGGAAAATGCCGATATGACCAGGTAAATCACTGCATTTTGCATGACATCTTCCTCTATTTTGCCGAAAAACAATTTCAAGATCGGGCGATTCGCAAGAATGATCAACAAAGAAATTCCTATGGTAATCAGTCCTGCCGTATAAATGAGCTGTCTTGCCGATCTGCAGGCATCCTCTCTTTTACCGGCACCGATATACTGTGAGGTTACTACGGCGCCACCGGTAGCCAATGCCGCCAGCACACTGATGATCAGGTTATTGAGCATGTCTACCAAAGACACGCCTGACACTGCCGCCTCGCCTACGGAAGAAATCATCATAGTGTCGGCCATTCCCACTGTAATTGCCAGTGCCTGCTCTAAAATCAGCGGAACGATCAATTTGCGAAGGTCTTTATTGGAAAACAGCATCTTCTCATCTCCTCATGAACTCGGTCTATCTCTCCTGCATCCTATAAAGCCTGCAGGCATTTTCCCAGGTAATCCGTTCTACTTCCTCTACATCCATACCTTTGATCTGTGCCAGTTCCTGCACCACATACGGCAAATTCAGGGAACTGTTGCGCTTTCCGCGAAAAGGTACCGGTGCAAGATAAGGACTGTCCGTCTCCAGTACGATTCTGTCCATCGGCACATATTCTACTGTCTCTTTCAGCTTCCTGCCGTTTTTAAAAGTAAGCACTCCGCCGACTCCGATATAAAAACCCATATCTAAGAAGATTTTGGAAGTTTCTTTCGAATAAGAATAGCAGTGAATAACACCGCCGATTTCTTCTGCCTTTTCTTCTTTCATGATATCAATCGTATCTTTAGCAGCCTCTCTGGAATGGATTACCACCGGGAGCTTCACCTCTGCGGCAAGCTGCAGCTGTCTGCGAAACCATTTCTGCTGAATCTCATGCTCCGGCTCTTCCCAGTAATAATCCAGGCCAATTTCACCTACTGCCAGACACTTGGGATGAGTGCACTGTACCTTCAGCCACTCCAGGTCTGCCTCTGTCAGATTGCCTGAATCACTGGGATGAATCCCCAGAGCTCCGTAAACAAAAGGATACTGATCCATCAGCTCTATAGTCCCGGCACAAGCCTTCAGACTGGAGCCGATATTGACTACCCGGCCAATCCCATGCTCTGCTAACTCTGCTAAAAGCTGTTCTCTGTCTTCCTCAAATGCTTCATCATCATAATGTGCATGTGTGTCAAAAATCATACTTACCTCCCGAACTATTACGGTGCTTAACGTCAAAAAAAAGCCCCAAAACCCGCTCTTTTGGCGAATCCTGAGACTTCGATGCGCCTCCAGGGGCTCGAACCCTGGACACCCTGATTAAGAGTCAGGTGCTCTACCAACTGAGCTAGAGGCGCTTATTTCTTGCATCTTTTACAACGCAAGTATTATTATATAACAGGTTAATAAAAAATGCAAGTACTTTTTTAAAAAATTTGTCAGGAAGTTTCGTTACAGTTCACTCGCCAGCTAAGGCAGGAAAAGCGCATGCTCGCATGCGGCTTTTTCTGCCTTAGCTGGCGAAGGGAGCGCCGGTTTATGAGCAAAGGTAGCCGCAAAGCGGCGGAAAGCGCCGCAGGCTGCGACCAAAAGCATCTTCGAAGCTTTGCGAATGGCGCGGAGTGAACAGTCACGTACTGTCTGAAGCAGAGAGCCGGCCGGCTCCCTGCCATCTTCTTTTCTTTATTCAGTCAGCATCCAGGCTGCCATCTTGCTCTCTTCCGTCCAGAGCTTACCTGCAGATGCATAATCTGTCACATGCATCTTACTTCCATCTGCAAGAGGTACTTCTACTTCCAGAATATGCTCATAGGGCGCAATATCCTTCTGCGGCATGGTCACATCTACATAACCGTCTTCATCAACCTGCACCTTAATGGGATCATCTACACTGTAACCAAGCCTGTTTTCCTGAGCCAGGATCACGGGACCTCTGTGCAATGCAATATGATTCTTTGCAATAGGATCCTCTTCATCATAAGTCGGTACCATGTAATTCATCTTCCATACTACTTTGTTCATGATGATCTCATGTCCATATGGAATGGGGTAGATTGCCTCTGTTCTCATATCCAGTTCCAGCTCAATGACATCACCGTCTGACCATTCTCTGTCCACAGTCAGATAGCCACATTCGGTATTCCGGTCCACACCGTTGACAGTCAGTTTGGTGTTCTTGCTCCACTGAGGATTTCTGATCAACAGTTCAAAGTGTTCTTCTTTCTCAAGTTCTACCGTAATTTTCACTTTGCCGCTTACCGGATAATCTGTCTGCGTGTGGAATGTCACTTCACTGCCATTTTCCATTCCGGTCTTCAGGCTGCCATTGATAAACAGATTCAGGACAAAGCCTTTCCGGGAGGTAAGCAGTGCCATCTTGGAAATCAGACCGGTTCCGGCTGCACCGATGCAGGCACAACAGCCATAATAATGATTATCGGACATCAGCTTCAGGCCGCCGATGCGGTTTCCTCTGGTTCCGGCTGTTAAAGGACTGTAGCTGTCAAAAGGCAAGGGCTCGATGACCCAATCAGGATGCTCCTCCTTAATCGTCGGTTCAACCACTTTATCTGTATTGACAGCGCCTAAAAATGCGTTGTACAGAGCGGTCTCGAAAGCGTCCGAATATTTTGCATCACCGGTGAGAAGTGTCAGCTGATAAAAGAATTTCATCAGGGTAACCGTCACGCAGGTCTCCTGGGCGATCACACCATTGGTGGTATTCGCCTGTCTCACCGTAGAGTGGTCAAACAACTCGTGAGTACAGCCACAGCTTCCGATGATCGTAAAATCACTTTCCAGAATCTTATTAGCAAAATTGATAACGCTTATTTTATGCTTTTCGATTCCCGTAACTCTATAATATTCCAGAAGTCCTTCAAAACAGGACATCATCTCATAAGCCTTGGTGATCGGATACTGATACGGATAGAACTTGTCTTCGTAAGCCAGATCAAAAATATTGATCACTTCTGTACCGCCGCAATTTACAATATAAGTTGCAAAATCCAGGTACTTCTGCTCCTTTGTGATGGAATACAGTCTTACAATGGGTTCTAAGAGAGAGGAAGAATTCAGTCCTCTCCAGTTGCTGGTAGCAGCGGTGATGAGCTTCTTTCCCTCTGCAGGGTCTCCGATTTTGGTCATGATATAATCTACCTGACCACACATGCTCTTAATGATCTTCGCAGTCAGTTCTTCATCGGTGCATATCTCCAGAAAATACTGCATTCCGAGAAGTACATACTTTCTTGCCCAGACATCCCATGCCCAGAACTCATGGTGCACACCATAACTGCTGATTCTGCCGTTTTCTTCCTGGGCCTCCATCATATCCAGAACGGTGTCGGTCAATATCTTATAAAGCTGCGGGTTCTGTGTGTAGGAATAAGTAAAGCAGGCACCTCGCATCATTTTACCCCAATATTCTCCACGCCAACCGCCTTCATAATCGGCATCTTCCTGCTTAAACTGCTCCACGAAACGCGTCCACAAATCCGTCCTCAGCAGCTGAAACTCCTCAATATAGCGAATCGTTTTGTCGATAAATCCCGTGTAATCGGCAGTATTCCTGTAATCTACAAAGAATTTATCCGTGAAGAGTCTCGGATAGTTTGCTGTGTTTTTGCTGTATAAATCTCCCATATAGTCCTCCTTTTGCGCCATTTGCGAAGTTTTGCGCACAAGCGCTCTTTGCCGTTTTGCAATGTTTCGTAATTATTATAAGAATGGCCGGCTCTATATAAAATGGGGATTTTTTACTTTGATGTAGGGATTTTTTACGACTTGAATTTAGAATCCCACTTCCTCCAATTTTGAATATATTATTTAAAAAAGGGAAATATCTGCAATGCCAGTTAATACGATTTCAAACGGAATCATCACGAATAAATCTACAGACCGGCGCACCACCTTTGTTACGGTAACTTATATGGAAGAATCCGGCAACAGAAGGCGTGAACAAACCATCAGACTCGTAGTGGAGCCGCGCACAGTTGTTCTGAATACAAACGGAATACCCGTGCCTGCTTCTGCCTTGGAGATCGGAATGACCATCGATGCAACTTTTTCTTCCTCAATGACGCGAAGCATTCCTCCACAGGCCAATGCATTTATGATCAGGATAGTCAGGCCGGCGCGCCCCAGACCACGGCCACCTCGTCCGAAGCCGCAACCGCCCCGTCCCAGACCTCCCCGTCCCCAGCCGCAGCCGCCGGAGGTTACAGTAGGGACAATTTTAAACGTTGACAGAAATAGCCGAAGCTTTACTACTATCAGTAATCAGGACTTCTCCACTATCATTCGGTTCAACGTATCAGATGATACACGGATCTTTGACCGGTCCGGAAGACCCATAAACTTTGGCAGACTCTCACCGGGGATGCGTGTACGGGTACGACATGCAAATTTCATGACTCCGAGCATTCCACCGCAGACGACAGCGTTTGAGGTGCAGGTTCTGTAAGAAAAGATACCGGGAAAGTTCTCCGCTTTCCCGGTATCTTTTCAAAATCCCATATATTCGGTCTATTACACTACCGCTTCTACCAGTAATTTATCTCCCACGACAATGCTTTTTACTCCAATATCCTTATTTTGGTTAAAATTAAAGCTCACCATATAACCTTTCTTTAAGCGGTAATAATTCAAATAATCTGTCAACTGTTCCTCGCCCCTGGTGTGATACTCATTTCCGCGCCAGATTTTCATCTCGACTACAAACTGTTCTCCCAGATAATCAACTATCACATCTGTCCTTTTCATATTACGGGTTCTGCTCTCAATACTTTATAAATATCCTGTTCCTGCATATCACTTGACGTAAGAAACAAATTATACAATCTGGTCTCAAAAATCCTATTTGAAACTACTGCACACCCGTCCTCTTCTTTAATAAAACCAAACATTACTGCTGTATTGATAAATTCTGTATCTGTATTATAGGGAATGCTCTGTCCCTTAAAAAGAAGAGACCATAGTCCTTTGCGAAGTTCCGGATAGTCATTCAATTTATTAATATATACCTGCCTTCGTCCATGCAGACGCTTTATTCAGATATTTTTTGCTCCCTGCGATTTTCTCATCTGTCAGCTTACAAATACGCGATACCAAAAAGGGATATCCTGATGTATAATCAAAAATTAACTGTGAAACTGCTGTAATGTCCATTCCTGTCATCCAGTCCTGCTCATATTCCCGAAGCATACTTTCTATGTCTTTAGCAGAGAATTCCATATCAACAGAAAAATCTGCTGCAATATTCCATGGACTATTCAGTTTATGGTCTTCATCATCCCGAATTTTTCTCTTCAAATTTTTAATATCATACACTCCGGCCAAAACAACTGACCAAAATGTGGGTCTTTCCATGCGCTGATTAAAATACCCCCGTAATTGCGCCAGAAAATCCAGAAACACCTGATTGTTGGCTGCACTATCTACCTCATCAATTATAAGCACAAGCGGCTTTTCTGATTTTGCACACCAATCACTCAAACATCTAAATAAGATAGCCAACTTCATTTCTTTGTCATTTCCCTGTGAAAATGTCTGCAATTTCTCCAGAACTGCTTCCGGTACCTCTTCTCTGACATTTCCCAATATCTCTCTTGAGAATGCGGTCACAAAAGATACTTCATCTTCAAAATCTCTATGACTAAGCATCTGAAAATCCAAACTGATTACTGTATACTCTGAACGTAAATAAGCCGCCAATGCCTGGAGCGTTGTTGTTTTTCCATACTGCCTTGCCTTAGTAATCGAAAAATATTCTCCTGCATCAACCATTTCTTTTATCTGGGAAAGTCTTTCGGATATATTGACCATATAATGAAATTGTGGGATACAGACTCCGGTAACATTAAATTTTTTCCTCATATCACGATGTACTCCCTTCTGGTAAAACCATTATAACACGCAGTCATTTCTGCTGTCTATTAAAAGAAATGTAAAATAGGATTCTAAAATCGTCAATTTCCTATTACTATACACAATTTTAAGAAAACACCGTATAAAAAAGTGCCTTCGGCACTTCAACTCCCCTGCCCCTCAATCTTGAGGGGATTAGGGGTTTCTTTTTGTGCCATTTTGATTCATAATAGTCTCATGAGCATACTACAAGATATTTTTAGAGACCATTATGAAGAAATGATTTATACATTACA
>JBGVLR010000062.1:0-18172 GCA_045124375.1 Acetatifactor sp. | reverse complement strand
CAATAGCAGAGGAAACGCAAGACAAGGAGAGGAAAGTTTATGAAAGCAACAGGAATCGTTCGCCGGGTGGACGATTTGGGCAGAATCGTCATTCCGAAAGAAATTCGCCGTACTTTGCGCATCCGGGAAGGCGACCCGCTGCCGAAAACATTGACAGTGAGTGAGCGGTACTTATGGGCCATGAAAGCATTACATGATCGTGTAGGGATTCAATAAAAAGAGCAGCACATCTATCTTAGTGATAAGACCGATGTGCTGTTTTTTCATATCTCATTTGTCCGGCAAATTACTAGCAAGTTAACTTTTATATGCAATCGGCTCAGTATATTCCCTAAACACGGTGTTTGTCAAACTTTTTCTTGCACATTTTCACATTGATAGCGCTGCCAGCAAGTTACCGGCAAGTTAACTGCAGTATGTTATGCCCAGTAAGGAATATATCGCATATACCGTGGTGCTGTATCCGGATCCAGAGGTTTGATCAGCTTCATATTTACGGCCTCTTTTATCAGGCGGGATACGCTTCCGGAAGAGGATGGCTTCAAACCAAAACGTTCTCTCAGCGTAGTATTTGTCAGCTGTTCATTTTCAACCTGTTTAACACATGCATGGAGATAACAAGCCCACAGTTTATCCTCTGCAGACAGACTGGTAAATGGCATCTCTGCATACAACGTGACTTTGGTGTTCTCTTCATAGAGATCAATTTTGGGAGCAGGCAACATTTGTAGTTCGCAGGAGATTACAATCTTATCCCAGCCAGTACCCAATTCCTCACAGATTCGAAGGCGGCGCATCAATTCAGCCAACTTCTCATTCCGCGATTTCGGAGGATTGTCCACAATACGCTTGATATCTACCATTGGAGTACCTGGGTTGGTAATCTCAATTCGCCCATCAAAAATCTCTACCACAGGTCCCGTACCAGGAATGGAAAAGTCCTGATGAATCAAAGCGTTGCCCACAGCCTCTCTGATTGCCAGACTGGGATAGGCCGTTTTCTTTTCCCGTAGAGCACCATTGATCACTTCAGCGGTTGGAAGCAGAGCATCGATAAATCCAAGAAGGCCTTCGAAACCAACCGCATAACCCTTAGTCCCGTCATATTCTTTTAACATATTCAGGCGATTACTGCCCTTATACTGAACCACACGAACAGCTTTTCTGGATAAACGTGGAAAATCAGATAGTCTTTTTGCAAACAGGATCGCTCCCAGGTTGGTGATAGCATACAAACCATTATCCTGTTTTTCCAGAATGTGTTCCTCTTCCAGATAATAGCAAATACCCTCTGCATTGGTAGGCTGCGGCATTTTCACCAAATCAAAATAGGTAGAGTATTCCAGCATTCCCAGCGCCGTCACCAGATCCAGGTCATGTTTGGCAATACGCTCCTCGAATTTAGATGTACGGAGTCGATCCCACAACTGAGCCTGAAGTGCAGGATATTCACTCAGTTTCTTGGTATAGCTTCCGACACGAATATAGTCCACTTTCTGGAACATAACCGTTTGGTTCACCGCCCGGTGGATAATCAGCACACCGACATTCTTGTCTTCAACCTTAACGGAATGAAACTCAAAATCTGCATTCTTTGACAACAGACTACGCAGCCAATTTTCTAGTTCTTGCTGGCCTTTCTTCACTGTCTGCATATTGAATTCTGTTCCGACGATTTCGTGAGTGGTATCATCTACACCCCACAGCATATAAGCACAGCTTTTTTCATGCAAGGTAGCACTATTGGCCAAAGCACTAATATCCTGTCCAATCATTTCCGGCAGGTAGTTATTATGCTTAAATTCTACCCATTGGGTTTCATTTGGAAGCTTACACAGTTCAACGACCAATTTGTCCAGATTTTCCATACGGCACTCCTCTTTTAGGCATCCACTCATATCAACATTTAGTATTTATAATTATACCATGCAAAAACAAAGAAAATCAACATAACTTGCAGAATAATAATCCAAACATCTTCACATGTATTTTACTTCAGCATAAAACAACTGATACTTCTGTACTTTCAACCGCCGTCAGGCCGGCTGTATGCTGCAGTTAGGGCCTCTCATTGACAATGAAATCCAGACTCTTTATAATCAGATTAAAACAACTAGGGAGAACAGTATGCGATACATAATCCGTGATGAAAAATATCGGTTTCGCTCTGCCTTCGACACAGTTACCGGTGCTTATGTCCGTACAGGTATTCTGGACGATAGTGGCAACGATACCGGTGTCGATCCTTTCATGGCTTCCTATCCCCATCTTATTGATGTGGGAATTATGGGCCATTGCATCCATGGTAAAACCGGTCTGTGCGCCAAAGCGGGAATCGGCTGCTATCAGAACGGGCTACTGATAGAAAAGCCAAATATGTCTGTAGAGTATTTCCGTTGGATCGCAGAACAGTCCAAAGGAAGATGTAACCAGTTTGCATTGGGCGGACGGGGAGATCCGGATCAACACGAACATTTTGAAGAAATCCTGAAAATCTGCCGCGATAATGTTCTTGTTCCCAATTTTACAACTTCCGGTTATGGCATGACTCCGGAGATTGCAAAGCTGTGTAAGCAGTATTGCGGCGCTGTTGCGGTGAGCTGGTATAGAAGCAGCTATACGCTAGGTGCCATCCAAATGCTGCTGGATGCCGGAGTCAGGACCAATATCCACTATGTACTGGGGCAAAACAGCATTGGTGAAGCTATTGATCGCTTAAAAAACAACGATTTTCCTGCTGGGATTAACGCAATAATCTTTCTGCTGCACAAGCCTACCGGGCAGGGTACCAAAACCAACGTATTGTCTGTTGACGACCCCAGAGTTGCAGAATTCTTTGCGCAGCTGGATAGGCGGCATCCGTTTAAGATCGGTATGGATAGCTGCAACGTTCCCGGAGCCATTCAGTTCTGTAAATCCATTTTGCCCGAATCTCTGGACACCTGTGAGGGAGGACGGTTCAGCTGCTATATCGGTGCAGATATGACAATGGTTCCCTGCAGCTTTGATCAGAAAAAATGTTATGAAGTATCTCTTCATGATATGACCATCGAAGAAGCCTGGAACAGTGAACCTTTTGAACGTTTCCGAAACAAAATGCGGCAAGCCTGCCAAGGCTGTGAAAAAAGAGAACTTTGTCTGGGCGGCTGCCCGCTGATGCCGGATATTGTATTTTGCAACAGCATCAAAAGGTGTCACGGGGAGTAATCTGCTATGAAGATCAAAACAGCATCTGCCAAATGAATACAAAGTTTAACAACAAAACGCACAGCCATTCCCTCTTTTCAGAGGCATGACTGTGCGTTTTTTGTATCATATCTATGTCAAGAATTGTCGATCTGTTCCACCAAATCATTGGAGGTTCCGATTTTTACGCAAAGTGCATCTCGCACCACTTTGACAGCCTGCGGCCGTTTCTTCGGGGCGGCATCCTTAGCAATAGCCTGTGCAAGATTCTCGGGAGTAGCCAATGTCAGGATATCCAACCATGTTTTTGCTCGAGATGTTCCAACATAAAACGAACTGCAGCTCCGATCATTGGAGAAAGTGTTTTCATCCACATCAACACAAATAATCACATCCGCTTCCAGGCCCTTAAACTTTCGGACAGTGGTAAACAGAACCTTATTCGTCTGCTTCTTCTCAGAACAAATCGCAGCCAATTCCGGAGTCATTTTATTGATCTCCAACGCAGAACATCCATCCGCCTTCATACTCAGCAACACGATATCGCTTTTCTTATATTTCGCATCTGAGTATTTGCGAATGAGCTTCAGCACATATTCCTGAAGTGTTGCCTGGTCCTGCACGAAAAACAGCTTGGGTTTGGGCTGCTCTGTTTGTTCCATGAAAGGATTCATACGAAGTTTTTTCTCTGGAAGATCAATCGGTCTCGTGGCAGTCAGTGCAATTTCATGAGTATTTCGGCAGTTACGAGACAGTACAAGCCGACACTCCATTCGATCCACGCACTCTGGATATTCCTCGCCTTGAACGAACTGATTCCGATCATGAAATACATAGAAACAGCCATCTTGTTCTTCTGCAATTTCGCTCAGAAGCAACAAATGATCGTTCATAAAATCCTGACCTTCGTCTACAATAATATGCTTAAAGGACCAGCGAAGATTTTTCCAATCCATCAGCAATTCGGTAATTGCATCCTTCCGTTCATCTGATGACAGGAGCGTTTCTTTTCCTGACAGTTTCCTGTACAGACTGTCGATGTTATATACCGAAATATTTGGATGATCTCCCAGTTTTTCTCTGATGTTTTCCATGAGGAATCGATTATAGCAGAGCAGCAGAACCGGGCCGTCTGATTCAAGCCGTTTGGCCTTTTCAATGGCCATAATTGTTTTGCCGGTACCCGCGGTGCCGTGGATCGCGGCAACCTGCTGTTCCTCCAGATAATCCAGCAGACGATTCTGCTCCTGTGTCATCACATGGAAAAGCGTTTCATTTGCCATAGCCCGGACATGAATACTTCTCACCAAACCGAATTCCGGTGCCAGAAGATCCAGAACCTTATCTGTAAGTTCCTGAGAAGGGTTGCTGCAGCTGGCATCATAGTACTTGAATACCCGATTGATGGCATTTTGTACCTGTTCCACCGAAGCCATATCATTGGCCCAAAGTGTTGTTTCTTCCTTATAGCTGTTCGGGAAGTTTCCCGTCATCAGGTTCCGATCTGCTGAAGTAAACCAAACCGCAGAGCAGAAAGTAAAAGGAACATGATCATTAAAGGCAGGTTTGATAACCGAATCCCGGAAGTAATACTTGCTTTTTTCCGCCTGAGCCATTGGATCAATAGTGCTGGTCTCACCGGTTATACGGTTCTGCTGCACCCAACCCCGGTCCCGGATATAAGAGATCAAACCATCCTTCACTTCGAAGACAATAATTCCTCTGCTAGGATGGAAAACAGTAAAATCCGCTTCGCCCCATTGAACATACTTTTTCCAATGGATCGTTTCCTTGCGACGCTGTTCATTCCAGGAAGTGGAGTGAAACACATAATAATCATTAGGGAGCTTTTCCAGAAGCTCATACAATCGGTACTCGCCAACACTTCCATTGAAGTCCTTTTGCAAGTCCTTAAACTGTAGTCCTGGAATCATCACTGCCATATTAAACAGCTCCTTTCAAAATCTCAGCCAATTTCTCCGGTTCGATTTCCATTGTATCAACATGCCATCCCATCTCAGTAAGACTTTGCTTTGTATCCTGGCCGATTTCGTCAAACAGCATGACTTTGGGTTGCTCCCACACAATATACGCCTGTTCTTCCTCCAGTTCCTGCCCGTTCAATTCGACAGTGGGCATAATCAGACAGCTTTTAAAGGGAACTTCATATCTGTCGAACATACCACAATCAATACCAGAGCCATCTGCAATATGTGCCCAAGAGGAAAAATCTTCACCCAGATCATATGCCGATAGCTGCAGATTTTCAGATTGTCCCTGAGTGTTAGTTTGATGGACCTCAGGCTCTGGCTGTACTGGTGTCAAAGCTCCCAAACGATTTTTCAGGAAATCGGCAGCCTTTTGGCGGCTGAGTTGGTCGTGAATCTTTTGATTGTAGTAATTCCGGATACAGGAGTAGCAAGAAGGTGTACATTTACATCCAGTCACGATATCATAGGCCTTCTGCATCACTTTTCCGAATTCGCTGCCGTCCTCAGTGACGATACGGCGGACATGTCCAGCACCACCTGCTACAGCATCATACAAGATAATGGAATAGATCGGCTTTCCGCAACCAGACCATTTCACCTGATGCAAACAGCCCTTGATATCTGTCCGTTCAATGTCCAAGGCTTTGCTGAGACCTTCAAGCAGTGCATACATAACGGACACCATCACCTCATACTTCATTGCCTCCGGAGTCCAGAATGTGATTGCAACTACATCTGTTTTAAACGTATGCGCAAGTCGAACGACCTTGCTTCTTCCATTAAACTTGCAGTCATAGCCCCGTGCGTTTTTGTGGGGGATCGGCAAAACATCCCTATCGTTTGCCGCAAATCCGCAGAAGGGGCATACTGCATGTTCACCATATCCTACCACAGCCAGAGAGTCATTTTTCGTGGCTTCCAGTCGAACACGTTCCAAGCCAATTTGGAATTCATGAGATTCCAAAACCTTACGGTTCCGATCTCCAACATAGCAGTCTTCTGTTTTATAGTCACGTTCCGGACGGTGCATCGGCACTTCCTTTCCGTTGACATCTTCAGAAATAAAACCAAGTCGAGGTTCCAGTGTTTCCAGCCATCCTTTGATTTGATGTCCGCAGGAAACACATTTTCCGCCTTCATTTTCAATCAGATAGTTCTTAGTGAAGTTCTCCTGTCCGCAGCTGCTACATTTTGCATAGTATCCCTTCTCCCAACCAGTATCCTCCGGACCACCCCGTCCGGATTTGCGCAGATATCTGCTTGTGTACATTTTTCCGTCTGCTATGACCTGTGCACCGGGGGCATATTCTGCAATTGCCATCTGAAGGTCTCTGGAAAGCTGTAGGTCAGAAATTTTTCCTGCACCGGAAGCACCGATCTGCAGTTCTACCGTATCTACCGGGAATCCATACTTGGGGAGAACATTACTTCTGGTTAGAAAATCGATTAGATCCTTTCTGGAAGCCTTTTTCTCCTTCTGATCCATCGGGCTGGACACAAGATTTCGATACATACGGTACAGGGCATTTGCCAGATCCTCATCACCGGCTTTGCGAGCTTCTTCCCACTTCTTTTTCAGGTCATCCCGCTCATCCCGATAATTCTGAACTGCCAGTTCGAGAACACCCTTTTCACCAATTAACTTATCTGTCCAACTCCCATCAGCAATGCCCTGTTCCTGATGCAGCGTATCCGGAACCGACCGCTTCAGCAATTCTGTCAGATCCTGTGACGGCTGAGCAAGGTATTCTTTCAGCCGCTCGTAGCCGCCATCGTTGAGCAAATAATACCGGTCATTTCCGTGATATGTATTACCCACATCATTGGCAAAGAATTCTGCAAGTGCTACCGCAAAAATATGGCGGTTCAGCACTTTTTCATTCTCCAACGAGAACACAGGGGCTTGGATTTTTCCGGAAATCACCTTCTCCGGATTTTTGTAGAACGTGAAGTCATGGGAAGATAGTTTGGCATAGGTAAGCACATATGCTGCCGTATGCGCAGCACGACCGGCACGACCTGCTCGCTGGACATAATTGGCCGGTCCGGGAGGTACGTCTCGCATATACACGGTTTCCAGGCCACCAACATCAACACCCATTTCAAAGGTGGTAGAACAACTAAGGGCATTCAGTTTTCCGTCCACAAATGCCTGCTGGTACTGTGTCTGACAATCTCTGGACAACTGTGCTGTATGTTCACGCATTTGCAGCGGTTTCATGCGATTTCCACGATATCGCTTGACATAGTGATTTCCCTCTTGAAGAACATTCGGTTGAACCGCCTCCAGTTCACCATCGCACTGCAGAATAGCGCATCGATTTTGTAGATTGTGTGCCGTTACATTTCCACAGCGCTTGCACCGCCATGTTTTTGTATTAGGCTTCTCGTTCAAGCAAATTACAAAATCACGAACATCGAATGCAAATTGTCCATCTCCTAGTTCCAAAGCCTCCCAAACGGCCTGCAGAAATTCATATGCCTCCTGCTCATCCCAGCCCGTAGACTTCATAACCCTGTGCATACGTGTATTGGGATAATATATGGTCGTTTTACCATTTTCCCGTCGTCTGGGAAGCCAGCCATGATCACAGCTCTTATGATCTTTTTTATTCGCTAGTACCAGATATTGCGGTGTACTGGTATAGAAAATGGATTCACGCTCTGCTTCATTCAGAGAATATGCTTTACCCGCATTCAAAGCACCGGTATATACGCCATCCAAAAACAGTCGCTGCATCAATGCATCCGCATCCGCTTTCGAAAGGCCTCCGTTTTCCATAAGGTGTGTAAGAATTCCCTCTTCTTGTTCATTGTACTTCTCACTACTATAGCGGAAATGCAGTAATCCCATAGAAGATAAGCTAATAGTATTGCGGGACCTGTATAATTCACCAATGATAGCCAACCAGGCATTTTTCTTGCTGACATCTTCAAGTTCCTGCTGATTCAGGTGGCTCCGCCGGGGCTCCCAACTGTCAAAAGCCTGAGCATCACAGTAGATTTTGGTCAAAGCGTTGACAAAGTTTTTTACCGGTTTCACATATTCGCCGTTGTTTTTCATATCTTCTACGACCTGCCATATGCCACGGTTGCGCAGGAAGTTCTGGTAAGACTTTTCCATATATACGGCAAAGTGCGCCGCTTCGCTGCGGCTATCGGAGAAACATAGGAACTGAGGTGTTCTTTCTTCCTCTGTTACTGCAGGCTTAAACTTGCCGAATTTGAACTTACCGGCCGCGGCAGTTGCTACTGCAGGCTTCGGCTTGACTGTTTTTGTAGGAAGCTGTTCGAACAATTCTGTGCCCAAGACCGAAGTGGCAGCCTCACTACCTAGATAAAACGCACGGAATTCTCCGTGTCCACAAGCGGGGCATTTTGCGGTATTACCCGACTTTGTACGCCGAACTTGTCTGACATGGACATAGTCAGGAGCCGCACATTCGCAAATATTGCCGAAAGCCAAGTTTGCTTTTCCGCTGATGGCTCCACAGCAGGCACAAATAACACGATCAGCCTCATCCGTTTCAGTTATTTCATCGTCTTCTTCATCTTCGAAAACGATACGTTCTTCATCATCCCGGTTCGTATGATCGTCCCAAAGAAGGAAAAAATCACACGCTTTGGGGTCCTTGTCTGTTTTTCGGGAGACCTGGATCAGTTGCTCGCCTTCTTCCTGACCCACAAGCGCCAGTCGACCGCAATCTTTACAAATTGCAGCTTCAAAAACAGCCCTTCCGGATGCTGTCTCTCTCTGGCGGGTCAGCATCAATTGGCGATCAGCGCCCAATGTAATATAAGCACCCTCCAAAGCACGGACAAAGTAATGGATTCTTGCCTTCAGCAGTGCTGTCTTACCTTTTTCCGCTCTGGTACAAACCGTCACCAGATCCAACAGTTGCTGCCGGGTGATACACATTGCTTTGCTTAGGGCCTGCAGTTCCATGGTGTGGGCAGATTCCTTGCGCAGCTGTGCAAAAAGACTGCACCGCAGTAACAGTTCATACAGTTTTTCCGCGTCATCTCCCTCCGGAGCCGGATCTGAAATGCCATATTCAGCTAGGACGTTCGCAACAGCGTTGGCGGTATCCGAAAGCTTGTGAAAGAGTTCCAGGGGATAGTCTTCGTGTGCTTTCATTTCTGGGGTTGCATCCTCAGACCGCACAATATCCTCCGCATCAAAATTTACGCCACAAAGCTGGTAACCAAATCTGGTGATTTCCTGATCGGCATCTTTGCCTCCCAGTGTCGCACTGGTGAGGATGTACTGAACAGGTCTCGCTTCCACACCCTCTTTGGGTCTGGTCACACGAGCACGCAACCGACGCATAAGCATTGCGGTTTCCATACCGGTAGTACCCTTATAGACATGGGCTTCATCCAGGACAATGTAACGCAGTTTGGCCCCGGAGAATACAATGTCGTCCTTGGGTCTGAGCAGCATGTATTCCAGCATGGAATAATTCGTGATCAGAATATGGGGCGGCTTATCCCGCATACTTTCACGGGAAAGTCTTTCGTTCTCCAGAATTTCCGCATCTTTTCCGTAGCTTTCATGAAACGCTCTTTTTCCGTCGCTTTCTGAATGCCTTGTATTGCCGGTGTAGACACCGAATGTAATATTCGGATAATTCTTGAGGATCAGGCGCATGCGTTTCATCTGGTCATTTGCCAGGGCATTCATAGGATAAATCAGGATTGCCCGAACACCGTGGTCCAGTTCACCACGTTCCTGCTCCTCCTGCAGCAAACCCTGTAAAATAGGCAACAGAAAACACTCTGTTTTACCAGAACCGGTACCGGTTGTGACAATCAGATTTTTACCTTTTTCCGCCTTCAGCAATGCGCGTTCCTGATGCAGATAAAGCGGGCGTTCCAGCTTCAACTCCCGATCTTTTTCTAAAACAGGTTCCAAATGTGCAAATCCCTGAGATGCCAAGCCCATATTCATGAGATCATTTAGAGAACGTCCTGCTTTGTAGGAACCGCTCATATCCAGAAACGGCCCTCTGGACAGGAATCCCTCCTGGTTTAGTGCATCCCGAAAAGCTTTGCGATAAACAGGATCTGTAATGGGGAATGTTGTGGTAATATAATCAATGAATCCCGATTTGAGGTTTTGGGAGGCTTCAATTGGGTCAAAATGAGAATCCCTCTGCATATTTTGTCCTCACTTTCTTGTGTTTATATATCGGATCTTTCAATAAAACGGAAGCTGTCTGCCCAAGTCCTGTATTTTTCCTCATTTTTTCTTTCCTTAGAAGGATCATTATCCATTTCCTTAAAGGCATCCTTTCGGCTTAGGATCTGAATGCCGCCTTGTTTTTCATCGAAAGGTTTCAGATTCAGCTCCAGATTCTCGTCATCACCGTCAACGTCATGCCATACGCAGAGATGTCCATCCTCGGTCGGAGAAAAGAAAATTGGATTAATTTTCATGTATCGTGCGTCCTCAGTTTCACTGAACCGTTCCCAGCGATACTTGGTATGAAAATACAGATATCCGGTGTAGATATGCCGATGGGTATCCGCTTCCGTTTTTACATAACGGATATGGTCAACCAAAGCACCATTGAAGTGCATTTTTCCATAAGTATCCCGATCAATTTGAGGATTGTAATAATAGGCGTGAGTCAGGATGATGTGTTTGTTGCGGAACCGTTCTTCCGGCGGGTCTTCCACATATATCTCACCCTCCAGCAATTTCCGATCCGGAAGCTGCGTAAAGTTGACCTTGCGGTTTGTCAGCCATATTGTATAACCATATGTACCCGTTCTGCATGGGAATCTTCTTTCAATTTCACCAGATCTCATACCCATGCAAGGATTCCAGGGTTCACCTTGGTCATTTTCTAGTTCGATACGGAATACCGGGTCTTTTCCTCCGATATAATCCTCCTCTTGAGGCCGCCACAAAATACGGCGCCCCTCCTGTACCACAGGATCTGACAACAATGCTTCCTGACAATGGACCATCGTCAGGACTTCTTCCGTTCTATAACCGTCATACGAAATCAGCAGACCTAGCATAGCGTCTTCCGTTGAATGACCGTATCTTACCAATTCTGTTCCAATTTCATATCTGCCATCTCCATCAGGCTGAAGAAATTTCCCATCGAAAACCACTTCACACCGCACACCCTCGGGAGTGCGTATTGTCAAAACAGAATTTTTCAAGGAATCATGCCACATATGTTCCGGCAGAAGGAATGCATTTTTGCCCCCCAGTTCTGCTTTGACTTTTGGAATTTCCAGTTCAAAACGAAGGTCATACATCTGCCAGGACACCGTATCCATACCTGCCTCTAAACAGAAGCTATGGGTCATAATGCCAGCATCTGTCTCAATAAGCAGTTTTCCTATCTCGTCCCTATCCATATAGAAAGGCTTATCCAGTCTCCAAACCAGACCAAAAATAACAGCATATCTGCGTTGGAACAAAATCGTTCCTGTTTCGAAATCCTTTAGCCAGATATCGTGACAGCGTCTTTCGCCACCTGGAAGTAAAATTTGGAAACAACCATCCTTCCACTGATACTCATATAACTGACGAATCTCACCATCAATCATTATCTGAAAATTTTTGCCTTCTGCCCGACTCCCTATTCGCACATGGAGCATCGGCTGTTGGTTATAAATCATCACTAGCCCATCTGCATTTCTGGCACATACAGAAGAATCTGCTTCCGGAGTCAGATATGCCCACAGTCGTGTTCCTCCGCTGTAAGCTTCTTCCAGAATATTATCACCATTTAGCGTTACCGCACAAACCGTCTCTGTTCGCAGAGCAATACAACGATACGGTGTATTTTCCTCGTGATGCTGCTTCTTAGGATCATCAATCACAAGTTTTGCTGTTTTTCTGGCGATCAACCGAAGTTGCTGTTCGCAGCGGATCAAGCGAGTTTCCTTGCCTCCGGGAGTAAAACACAGGTAGTTCCGAAAAAGTTCCCGTCCGGACCGGTAGATCTCCTTCTCTCCCGCCAAGATTCTGACTTCAAAAAGGAACATCATTTTCCAGTTGATTTTTATCTCCTGATCCATCACGATTCTGCTCGCCCGTGTATGATACAGCAACTCACTTCCATAAATTGGGAGCTTTTTTTCACAGATCAGTTTATTATTCTGGTAAAGCTGCAATACCGGTGCTTGCCGAATTTCCGGAAGACGGATGCCGGGAACGCAAATACAGAGTCTTCCATCTTCATAACTGTATTCGGGTCGGATGTTTTCTGCCTTATCTACGATCTTCGAACGAACCACAGATTTGCGTTCATTCAGCATCCGCCGTCTTTCTGTCTCTGTTTTATTCTGGTACCAGTTCCGCAAAAGTTTGTCCCAGCGGCTCTTATTATCCAGTTTTGTCATATCACCCTGAACAATCCAGTCGATACGTTCCAGCAGTGCATCGCAAAGCGCTGCCATATATCGCGGGCGCTGCAGAAATAACTCTCGCTGACTTGATGCTACCCAGTCAGATTGAATTCTTTCATTATTGTTTTTGATCCGGGAACTCTTATCCCAGCGTTTGCACATTGCCTCCACAAACATAGAGGCCACATTGCTGCCGGGTTCATAGACACATTCCAGGTTTTCATGATAAAATGCATACAGAAGGTTATACAAATTCTGGATGGAACCCTCCGGCGCCAATGCATGTAAACGCAATGTATTATAGTATTTCTTTCCATCTTCAGTGAAGAAATCAATGGTTTCCTCTAAAATATCACATAGATAGTTTCTGGCTGTCTGTTCACTGCAGCCTGTTTTCTTTGCGATCTCCAGAAACCCCAATCCCTCCAAAATAGGTGGCCATACTTCTGAAGGATCAGATCTCCGTTCCCGCTCTGCCGCAACAACATTGCTACGGGTCAAAAGCACACAAGCAGTAGCCAGCACACGCTTATCCAGAATTTCCTTACCTTTATTCGCAATCCAGTGCTGATTTTCTTTCCCGCTACAAAGAAGTTCCAAAACAGATTGGCCTTTTTTAAGAATTTCTTCTTTTCCGTTTTGAGAAATAATGAATTCACCGATCAATGCAGCATCCTTACACAAGTGGTAAGCCATTTTTGCCGCAGAATCTCCCTGCTCCAGCTCAAATCGATTGCATTGCAAATCCTTCTCAACAGAAAACAGCTGTTGACGTGAATAGGTAATGCTTTCATATATGGCCATACCTTATTCTCCTCTCTATTGGTTAGCCCAACTCTATCTCTGATATCTAAATTTACTCATATATTATCATATTCTAATATTTAACTCAAGAATCGAATAGGATAGCATTTATCAACTAACAGAGCAGACATTTGTACGATCAAAACACCATAACCAGATAACTGCAATAATCCGCACCAATTTCTTCAATCTGATAGTTGAAAAAACTTTCCCCATGTTTGGGTCCGCATTGAATCAGAGAATTGGAAATCATATAGAGTTCCAGTTCCTCCCGTTCCTGACTGTTCAACAAAATAGCACCGTCTTCATCCACTCGAACAGCTGCTTCCTTCTCCAAAAGAGCGATTCGTTTCGCTGTCAGTTCTTCTTTGAAGAATTGGTCTGAACCGCTATCCTTCCGCGGATCCAGTGTGATTCGGAACTGTGTCTTTTCATTAGCATCCTGTTCAAACAGAGCAGAATCAAATTGATTCAGCCATGCATATTTTTCCGGAAGATCTGTCAGTTCAAGAGACCAGTTATAGCGACAGGACACATATCCCCGTTCTTTTCGCATTTCGGCAAGTTCTGGGATTCTCCACTCTTTACCCAGCTTGACTGCACTGCGGATCTTGCCCCGGCGAATCCATTGGCGGACTGTTACCACCTGTGTTCCATGCAGTTGAGCAAATTCCGATACTGTCAGCAGCTTTGCAGGAACTTCGATCAGTGTAAATCTTTGATCCCGCCAACAGTCAAACCCATTACAATAACTCCACTCAACATGGTTCAGCATAAGCTTAATTCCACTGGCTGTGATTTCAAATGAATAGTACCACCAATCCGGCAGAGGCTCCGGTAAAGTTGTGCTTGCCGTCTTGCTCCAGAATTCCTCCAATAGTCGGTCCAGACTCTCATAAAATGCTGTTGTATGCATCCTGTCCCCAGATTTCGCCTCTATTGCATAGGTATCTCTGCTCTTCTGGATGCTGTTCAAAAGTTGTTCTTGATTTCGGATCGTCTTCTCACGAAATACCTTCAGTTCCTCCGGCAGGAATTCTGCCAGCTTATCCTCCGCTTCCATTTCATCGTACAGCGACTGAAGTGTATCCAGAGAACTATTCTCCAGGAAAGCCATATCAAATCGATCTGCCAACGCATCACGTAATATTTCCCATTCTTCCTGTTCAGTGTACATAAGCCTCTCCCCTTTTGTATCGTATCAATACAAATACTATACCGTGTATTTTGTATCGTGTCAATACATTTTATAAATTTGACATTCAAAAAAGTATATATATAATTAAACTATAACCAAAATAAGCAGGGAGATATTTTTATGAAGATTCGAACTGATTTTGTTACCAATTCATCCAGCTCCTGTTTCTGTGCCATTACCGTTACTTTGAAGGATAAAACAGAACTTCACTGGGAAGACAGCAGCTTTCAGGATAATCTCACCTTCGATTTTTGGGAGTTGAATCCAGAGGAGCTGAAAAGCATTCAGTCCACATCAGACCTTCTTTCCTTTCTGAAGAAATATGCCTGTTCGGAAAGAAGAGCAACCGGAGCCTGCAATATTCTTGCCCAGGTAGATGATCTTAACTGTCTGGAATCTCTGGAGATAAGCTGTAATGAATTTCTCTCCGATCAGGGTTTTTCCCCAGAAGAAGGCGCAGAAGGTATTCAACTGACCTATTATTTCTCTAACGGAGAATATATCGTCAGTCGGAAACCCAATCCAGAATTTATCACAGACATGAACAGTATGTTTTGTTGGGATTAACATAATCAAGAATTGTAGCAGCACTTAGCCCCGCATAGTGATCGCACACTATACGGGGCTGCTTTTATTTTACGTTATGCAACAACATTAAAGATGCTTTATTCGAGCACATTCCTCACAGCACTCGATATCCTCACTCTCTGTAAAGAAAGCCTTATAGCAGTTGGGACACAGCTTCAGCGTAGCCGTTTCGTCCACCAGCATGAAGCTGTACATCATCTGGATCGCCAACATCAGGGAATGAAAATCCCACACCATAGTGGGCCGGTCTTTCAGTTCAATATGATATTCCGGGGCAATGCCTTCGAACGCAGCCATACCGGCCCGGTAAATGTCCCGGGTTTCTTCTTCCATTTCATCGTAATCTTCATAGAACAGAAAGCTGCTCAGAAAGGTAAACGACCAGACTTGGAACACCTGCACCAGCCAGTCATATCGCTCTGCGTAATTTTGCATGAAGCACATAATCTGGGCCTCCGGTTCT
Source organism: Acetatifactor sp. (assembly GCA_045124375.1). Classification (GTDB taxonomy): domain Bacteria; phylum Bacillota; class Clostridia; order Lachnospirales; family Lachnospiraceae; genus Acetatifactor. Next base: position 2,568 of record JBGVLR010000062.1, on the reverse strand, counting down.
TTCTGTAAAGCCAGCACCAGGGCAAACTTTAAAAATTTCAGAATCATGCCCGGTATAATCCTCTCCGGTTTACAAATAATAGCATCGTAATTCGACAACATTACGAGGAGAGAATATATATGAAAGCTACAGGGGAGCGATGCGAGCGCTGCCTGCGGCAGAAAAAGCGAGCTGAGCGAGTGGCAGCGGTCGACAGATGACGCAGGCGTTCGCGCCAAGGAAGATGTCGGGCACCGCAACAGGGATTGTCCGACCAAACAACAATCATGAGGAGAACAGAAATATGAAAGCAACAGGTATTGTAAGAAGAGTGGACGATCTGGGAAGAATCGTCATTCCCAAGGAAATCAGACGCACCCTTCGCATAAGAGAAGGAGACCCACTGCTGAAAACATTGACAGTGAGTGATCGGTACTTATGGGCCATGAAGATGCTGCAGCATCGGATTGAGGTACATTGAATCGAAACTTTGCGTTTTACTGTAAAGTTGGTCGTATATAATATTGCGTATTGTCAAAACTTTTTGTACTTCTAATATTGCGTATTGTGTTATGGCATGATAATATAAGAGCGGAGGCGATGTACTATGATCTTTGAGAGAAAGATTTACAATAAATTTCTGGCATGGAAGCAGGAATCCCGTGGAAGAAAAGCGTTACTGGTAGAGGGTGCCCGACGAATTGGCAAGTCCACGGTGGTAGAGGAATTCGCCAAACAGGAATACAAAAGCTACATTCTCATTGACTTTGCCAAAGCCTCGGAGGATGTAAAATCCTATTTCCATCTGCACCTGAATGATCTGGATACCTTCTATATGCTGCTGGCTGTGCAGTATGGTGTGGAGCTCCATCCCCGGGAGAGCCTGATCATTTTTGACGAGGTACAGCTGTTTCCCAAGGCCCGGGAAGCCATCAAATATCTGGTGGCTGACGGACGCTACGATTTCATTGAAACCGGATCCCTGATCTCCATTAAGGAAAATGTCAAGGATATTGTGATCCCCTCGGAGGAGCGGCACATTAAGATGTATCCCATGGACTTTGAAGAGTTCTGCTGGGCCTTAGGCGAGAAGCCGCTGATCCCATACATCCGAAGCTGCTTCGAGAAGCGGGAGCCCCTGGAGCGGAGCCTCCACAACAAGGCCATGCTGCTGTTCAAGCAGTATCTTCTGGTGGGCGGCATGCCAAAGGTGGTGTCGGAATTTCTGGAAGGACAAAAGAGCTTCGGCGCAGCTGATGTTGAAAAGCGGGACATTCTGGAGCTGTACCGCAGCGATATTATGAAAATCAAGGCACAGTACCGGGCGAAGGTGCTGGCGATCTTCGATCAGATCCCCGGTCTGCTGTCCCGCCACGAAAAGCGAGTGGTTTTCAATCGGATCGCGGAAGGCTCCACCGCGGAGCAATATGAGGAAACCTTCTTCTGGCTTTCGGATTCCATGGTCTGCAACGAGTGTCGGCGCACCAATGACCCCAATGTGGGTCTGTCCCTCAATGAGTCCGATAGCTACATCAAATGCTACATGGGCGATACCGGTCTTCTGGTGAGCCATGCCTTTGATGAGAATGAGCTTCTGGAGGATGAGGTCTACAAACAAATCCTGACAGGTAAGCTGGGTCTGAACGAAGGTATGCTCTACGAAAACATGATCGCCCAGATGCTCACAGCCAACGGACACCGGCTGTTCTTCTACACCCGCTATAACGAAGAAAAGAAGCGAAACGATATTGAGATTGATTTCATCATCTCCAACAACAGCAAAACCAAGTATAAAATGTATCCTATTGAAGTGAAATCCGGCACCAACTATTCCATCGAATCTCTGCTGCGCTTCCGGGAGAAATACAAAGGCAGGATCGGAGAATGTTACATTATTCATCCCAGGAATCTGACCACCAGGGAAGATATTCTCTGCATTCCTCCCTATATGACGATTTGTCTATAAAATCAAGAACACCGCCCGTGCCGGATAACCGGTACGGGCGGTGCTGCTGTCTCAGGACAGATATGTCACGCTTTTAGAGGAAAAGTGATTGTGGTACAAGCACTTTTTCTGCCACTATTTGCTACAGAATACAAATACCTTATATTTTAAAAACGGGGTATAAAAGCGTAACAACTAATCTAATTCCAGATTTTCAATTTCCCGAATAATCTCTTTCTGCCGTTCATAGAACAGCAGTTCCTTGTTATGGTTGAAGTACTCTTTGCAACCGTAGCGGCTGATGAAGTGAGCACCATAATAGCTGATAGTCAATTCCGTGACGAGGATCAGCATTTCCTGGCCTTCCTCAAAGACTTCCTCGCAGAAGAGGAATACATTGGAAAGCTGCTTGCCGGCGGCATCTGCCTGTTTTTTCAGGGCCTTGGTGCGGTTGTCAAACTCTGCTTTCAGCAGTTTGAAGGCTTCCGTTCCGTCGGCAGGTGTTTTTTCCTTCAGCAGGGCAGTCATATCTTCCAGAGCAGCCATAGCACTGCGGCAGGAATATTCATTGTCAGCAGACATAGTGGATGCCAGTTTTCCCGTCTGGATCTTCTTTTCCAGATTACTGACCTGCTTCTGCACCG
>JBGVLR010000061.1:0-1547 GCA_045124375.1 Acetatifactor sp. | reverse complement strand
TAGGACAAAGTTGTTCCCCAGGAGGAGAGCGGGATATTTTCGCCTTTTGCGGAGGATACTGAAATTATCCCAAACGATAAGAAGATTGTAAATCTGAAGAGTGGAAGAAAAAACTGTCGTTGGATTTCTTTCGTTTCTTTTGCAAAAAAACAGACAACTTTCTTGCAAAAAGGACTTTAATATGCCTGCAAAGCAAGTATAATAGAATCATACAAAAAAATAGCGTTTCGTAAGAAAAAGCAACATATATGGAGGGAAATATCATGTCCGCTTATCTTAAACCCCAAGGTAAAACAGCAGCTGGATTCTTGCTTTTCTGAAGTTTTCCAGACAATGCCCGAGCGTTATTTCTCTGCTCCCGGACGTACGGAAATCAGTGGTAACCATACTGACCATCAGCACGGCTGTGTTCTGGCTGGTGCAGTAAACCTGGATACGGTAGCCGCTGTTCGTGTTAACGGTACCAATAAGATTCGTATTCAGTCCAAGGGCTATCCTATGTGTGAGGTTTCTCTGGAACAGCTGACTCCTGTGGAAAGCGAAATTAACTCTACGCCTGCTCTGGTTCGTGGTGTTGCTGCCCGTTTTGCACAGTTGGCTGTGAGGTAAAGGGCTTTGATGCCTACTGTGAATCCACTGTTCTGCCCGGCTCCGGTTTGTCCTCTTCTGCTGCTTATGAAGTGCTGATCGGTACCATTATCAACTGCTTATTCTTTGACAAGAAGCTGTCCGCAATTGAAATTGCGCAGGTTGGTCAGTACGCAGAAAATGTCTTTTTCGGGAAACCCTGCGGTCTGATGGATCAGATGGCATCTTCTGTCGGTGCTATGGTATTCATTGACTTTAAGGATCCCCAGGCTCCTGTGGTAGAAAAGATTGACTTTGATTTTGCTTCTGCGGGGCATGCACTCTGCATCATTGATACTGGTGCAGATCATGCGGATCTGACGGATGAATACGCAGCAGTACCCGGTGAACTGAAGGCTCTGTGTAATATTCTGGGTGAAGGCGAGCTGCGCTCTATTCCCAAGATGGATTTTTACAGCAATATCCAGAGACTGCGTGAAGAAGTCGGTGACCGGGCAGTACTTCGTGCCATTCACATTTACGATGAGAATCAGCGAGTGAAACTGCAGAAGAAGGCTCTGCAAGCCGGTGACTTTGCTTCTTTCCTGTCCTATGTGACGGAATCCGGACTGTCCTCCTGGCGGTATCTGCAGAACGTCATTCCCGCTGGCAGAAAAGAAAAACAGGAGGTTGCCTTTGCGCTGACCATCGCGGAAAAGCTGCTGAATGGTCGGGGCGCCTGCCGTGTCCATGGCGGCGGTTTTGCCGGAACCATTCAGGCTTTCGTTCCCAACGATCTGCTGGAAGAGTTCAAGAACGGTATTGAGTCTGTTCTGGGCGAAGGTTCCTGCTACGTTCTTTCTATCCGTCCCCAGGGCGGCGTAGAGATGGAGGTAGAAGGATGAAAATCGAAACCTACATTGATTCTCTGGTCTCTTATGCCATGAACACCGGACTGGCAGACCCCCTGGATCATCAGG
>JBGVLR010000060.1:0-2658 GCA_045124375.1 Acetatifactor sp. | reverse complement strand
TCCTAAAAAGAAAGAATCCCTACGGATGATAGCTTAGTTTGGCGACCAGTTCTCATGCCGTAAGGATTCCCCTACGGTTATGAGTCTATCTGTTTTTTTCGTTTTCTTCAAGCCCCTTCGTGCTCCTCCGGTAAATTCTTTCTGCAACTACTAACAGAATTCTTTACAGGAGGGCTTCATTATGCTTGAATGCAACATCGCTTTTATTGAAAAACACAGGGATATCCTTTCTTTTCGAGACCTTGCTCCTGGCACTGTCTCTACCTACACTTCTTATCTGACCACCTATATCAACTGGGTTGAAGAACAGCTTCCGGATCGCACCCTTTCTTCTGTCACCTGGGAGGAGATCCGTTCTTACATTCGCTGGCTGAAGGATATACGGAAACTAAACCCGCGTACCATCAACGTCCATATCGCTCAACTGCATGATTTCTTTTACTATGTCCTTAACAAAGACTGGGATAAACGGGAGGTTCCCTTCCTGCATTTCGACCAGTCCCTGCCGGCTGTTCCGACCAGAGAGCAGGTACACGCTGTCATTGACTCCATTTCCAATCCGAAGCACAAAGCTCAGATCGCACTCCTGTATTCTTCCGGGATCCGTGTCAGCGAACTCTGCCGCCTGCACTGCGGCGATATCCACCATTCCAAAAACTGTATCTATATCTCCCGCAGCAAGAACCGCTCCGACCGGTACGCCGTCCTGTCCGATAAAGCTTATGATCTGCTCGTCTCCTATGTCCGAACTGCTTACCGAGGTGCGAAACCCGAAGACTGGCTCTTCCCCGGACAGAAAGCTGATACCCATATCTGTGAGCAGACGGTCTACAACATCTTTATCCATCAGCTGAAGGCATGCGGCCTGTCTGGAAATGGCTTCAACCTGCACTCTCTGCGTCATGCCTTCGGACTGCATCTTTACGAATCCGGTACAGATCTGATCTCCATCAAGGAAGCAATGGGGCATAAATCTCTCTCCTCCACGGAAGTCTACCTGTCCCTCGGCATCGGCAACGGAAGGAGTGTGAAAAGCCCGTATGACTTCGACTGATTACCCTATCCGCGAGATCTTCCGGCGCTTTTATCCGCAGTATCTTGCACTTCATCCTTCCCTGCCTCAGGAAAAGCGGAAGACAGCATCTGCCATCATGCGCTGCAAGACCGGAGAACTCGGTTACAACATCAGTTACTGTGAGGACTGCGGCTTTCCCGTAATCCATGCCGTATCCTGCAACAACCGTTCCTGTCCCTGCTGTCAGGCTCCATTGGAAAAGAAGTGGGAGCTGGAACGCAACACCGAGCTGATCGAAGGGATCGCTTACTTTCATATAGTCTTTACTATGCCGCATGAACTGAACGCCCTTGTTAAGGCGAATCAGAAGCGGCTCCTCGGTCTGCAGTTCAGGTGTGTACAGGAAACGCTCCTTTCTCTGTGTGCGGATAAGAAGTTCCTTGGTGCTAAACCCGGGATCGTTTCCGTCCTCCACACCTGGGGACAGAAACTTTCCTTTCATCCGCACATCCACGTCTGCATATCCGGAGGCGGGATTACTCCCTCAGGGCAATTCGTGGAATCAAAACACAAGGGCTTTTTCCTCCCAAAATCTGCCATGGCGACCTTGTTCCGTGGTAAATATCTATACGCTCTCAAAAAGATGTATGCTGACGGCTCTTTGGATCTTTCCTGTACAAGAAACCTGGAGGATCCCTTGCGATGGCAGACGTTTATTGATGCCCTCTTCGAAAAGGCGTGGCTTCCTTTCGTCGGCGAGACATTCAACGGCCGGGGCAACGCCATCCGCTATCTGGCACGCTATTCTTTCCGGACAGCAATCGCAAACAGCCGGATTGAAGAGATCACCGATACTCATGTCACTTTCCGATACAAAGACTATGCCGACGGAAACATGGTGAAACACCTGACTGTGAAGGGCACCGACTTCATCGGAATGTTTCTGCAGCATGTCCTGCCGAAGGGATTTAACCGTGTACGCTTCGCCGGATATCTGACCAACTGTCAGAAGATAAAGAACCTGAAACTGATCCACCGTCTGAGGAATACGGTGTTTCCCGGAAACCCTTATCGAAAAATGAAGACCGCAGAATTGATTCTCTCACTATACGGAAAAGATATCTGCTCCTGTCCTGAATGTGCCGGTCATATGATCCGGATGCCGAGAGGCATGCCGTTGTCTGTGCTGCCGCTGCACCTCCAGGATACACTTAACGCAGCGAGCTGAATACTTCTTTACCGAGGCCGCCCGGCAGGACGGCCTTAAAACCATGCGATGATATTTCAGATATCCTGAGTTTTCAATTCTCAAGGTGCTCTGATGCACGCTTTTCGACAGAAATCACACACATCAAAACTGCATAAGGCAAGCGTGACTTGGTTCAAAGGAAAAGTACCAAATGCGGGGTGGCCACGAAAGGTCACCTCGATTTTTTAGCCCCGCACTTGGAACTTTTCTAACTTATTTTATCACATACGTTGATTTTGCATTAGGATTATAATAGAATATACTTGTATTATATTATCAGAGGTTGACTATGAAAGTAGAATCCATTGAAATCAAAGATATTAGTGGCGGAAGTCTGAAAGGAAATTTTGAGGGTATCAAACATATCAAATCTCTGCCATATTTTTCGGTAGTA
>JBGVLR010000059.1:0-4371 GCA_045124375.1 Acetatifactor sp. | reverse complement strand
CTTTTTCGCCACCATTGGCCGCATACGAGAAAAGCGCTGGATAAAATGGTGTTACCCATGTTATCGAGAAATGGTGTGAAACCCATCCGGCGCGGATACTACAGCGCTTTAATAATGTTTCATAGCGGAATGAAACACTATATCCAGATCATATCGAGGCGGGTTATCAATAGAAGAATTGTTCAATGCTATTGAGAAATAGTTTTGAAGCAGGGTTATAGATCCATGGCAGGATTCATATAGTATACGTTCTTCTGATTCAACTTCTCTCGCAGGAGCTGTGCAGCTTCGCCGAACCTCTGGAAGTGCACAATTTCCCGCTCCCTCAGGAATTTAATCACGTCATTCACGTCTGGGTCGTCGCTGAGCCGCAGAATGTTGTCATAGGTGACCCGGGCTTTCTGCTCTGGTTCATTACATGAAAAGCGGGTATTTACCCGACAAATACCAAGAACAAGCAACTTATTACGACAAAATGCGATTCGATACATATATGAATTTTTTCTCGATTTTTATGACCTAAGACTGATCTCTGGGCATAAGAATAGGAGAAGGATAGAGACACATAGGTATAGGAAAAGGATAGAGACACAATTATATCACGATGTCGAAAATTTGCAATACGGGATACTGTAAACGCTATTTTCAGCCATACGTGAAATAAAAGATGTCAGCCGAAAGTAGCACCATGGTGATTCCGGGTGCTACTTTTTTATATGGTTCAGATCGGAATGAAGGGGTCAATTATGAAATGCCTTAGTAAGTATAAATGGGTAAAGCTATATCGTGCAGCTTTGCCTCAAGGGAAGGGAATCATGTGCTATTGGGCTCGTCTTGCCGGTAGGGCTGCTTTCCGGCAGGGAAATGCTCAATACTGCGGGTACACAAACACTGTGACACCCGGAATGTGGTCAGGTGGTATCGTTGGCCTGAAAAGTATTTTGGGTGTTAAAAGACGTTCCCAGGCCTTGCAGATTATGAATGAACTACAGCACTTGGGATACATTTCATATAGTTTAGATAGAAGCACAAAAAAGCTTAGTTATGAAATCGCTGACTGGATCCAGAAAGAGACTGGGACTACTGCAGGAAGCGGCACGGTTTATGCAACAGAAGGATACGGGTTTATCTGTATGCCCAGATGTATTACCGAGAAATTGGCAGTCGGAAAAAGAATATTTGATGAGTCAGACGCATGGTTGGATCTGTGGTGCCACACGGTACACAAGGATTACGGCAATGCGTTTTCTTTTTTGGCTCCCGTGATTCAGTATGGCAAGTATGGCTGCGCTTTAACGCTGGAACAGTTGGGCTACCGCTGGGGATGGGGAAAAACGAAGGTTTGGAGATTCTTTCAGAAGAACAGTACCACCTTCGGCCTGCAAAAACTTCCGGGATCCTATGGCTGCCTGATTTTCAATTTGCGTTACACTTCTCACAAAGGGGACAGTATGCCATCTGAGGGTAAAATCCTGTTTTTCCTGGATGCTATCAGAAAAGCATCCCGCAAGGGAATTGAGGCGAATTCTGATTCTGAGCGAATCAACAAGATGATCGCGTGGAATAGCAGATCTGTGATGAAGCAGCTGCAGGACCAAGAGGAGGTTTCTTGTTGTCGTGTTTCAGTTTCTGACACCTATACGCGCGCGTATTTTTCTCATGGTAGGAACTGTAAGTATAGTAGGAATTGTATATATGACTGCCGGAGTATGTTCTTAGGGGAACGAATCTTTGACACAGATTTTGAGATAGGGATAGTCTGTCATTTTCTAAGGGATGGACCAAAAGGAACAATTATGATGCGAAGTAAACTGGATGGATATATAAGCTGATGAGGTGGTGTGGATAAAGCGCATTATGAGCTTGATGAAGCAACCAGAACTCAAAGTTGAGCAAGGTAGAAAAGACAATTATTATTTTTGAAAAAATAGACCCAATTATGTGAATTGGCTGCATAGAGAATTCTGATCAGAAGTACTTAAAATGGAATGATCATTTGTTCTGCTACAAAGCTACTGCTATTTAATCATAACAGCGTATATTTCCCTCCAGATAATGGAAGAATTAAAATAGAACACGGAAGGGAGTGATGTGCTTTGTTTAAGCACGAAAAACAGTTATTTCATCCTGTAGCGGTAGAGCGGCCCAATCCTCAGTATGCTGCCTTACTGCAGGAGCAGCTTGGTGGTGGTAATGGTGAACTGAAAGCTGCCATGCAGTATATGTCTCAAAGCTTCCGTATCAAGGACCCGAAAATCAAGGATTTGTTTCTGGATATCGCGGCAGAGGAACTGGGTCATATGGAGATGGTTGCCCAGACCATCAATTTACTCAATGGTCACGATGTGGATGCAACCCAGGTCCCCGGCGGTGAAATCCAGAGCCATGTGATTTTTGGCCTGAATCCCGGGCTGATCAATGCCTCCGGATATTCCTGGACTGGTGACTATGTAACAGTGACCGGAGATTTGTGCGCCGATCTTTTGAGCAATATTGCATCGGAACAGCGGGCAAAGGTGGTCTACGAATACCTGTACCGTCAGATTGGCGATAAGAAGGTCAGGGAGACGATCGATTTTCTGCTGAATCGCGAGGAGGCTCACAATCAGATGTTCCGGGATGCCTTTAATGAGGTTCAGAATTCCGGTTCCAATCAGGATTTTGGTACCACCAAAGCCGCAAAGATGTATTTCTCCTTGTCCGACCCTGGACCCAATGTTTTTGCAGGCAATCCAGTGACCCCGCCCAAATTCTCAAACTGATATTTGAGGCCCGGAGTGTGAACTCCGGGCTTTCCGGTAGAAAGGAGTAAGAATGCTGCTGATTCAAAATGGGACGCTCCATACAATGGAGGAAGACAAACCAATTAATGCGGATATGCTGATCAGGGACGGGAAAATCGCAAAAATCGGACAGGGAATACAGCCTGAGAAAGATGTTGAAATCATAAACGCCGAAGGTCTGCATGTCTATCCCGGTTTTATCGATGCCCACAGCCATATCGGCATTGCAGAAGAACAGACAACAGCCCAGACGGATTATTCCAATGAGGGAACCAATCCTGTCACACCCTTTATCCGGGCAATCGATGGAATCAATCCCATGGACAGCGCATTCCACAATGCCCTGGCAACCGGGGTTACCGGTGTGATGGTAGGCCCGGGAAGCTCCAACCCCATTGGCGGCCAGTTTGCGTTTATCAAAACCTATGGGCGGTGTGTGGAGGAAATGGTGGTACTGGCGCCGGCAGCTATCAAGATTGCCTTAGGCGAGAATCCCATGTCTACCTACGGATTAAGCGGTACCATGCCAGCTACCAGAATGGGAATTGCCTCTGTGATCCGGCAAGAACTGTTCCGGGCACAGCAATATCTTCAAAACGGGGATGAACAGAAAGATTATCGGCTGGAATGCTACCGGGAACTGTTTGCGGGTAAGATCCCCTTAAAAGCTCATGTTCACCGGACAGACGATATCTTCACAGCCATCCGGATTGCAAAAGAATTTGGTCTGGAACTTACCCTGGATCACTGTACCGAAGGTCATCTGATTGCACAGGAAATTGCTGAAAGCGGGTTTCCAGCCATTGTGGGCCCGTCGCTGGCATCCCGTACCAAGGAAGAGGTGGCCTATTCCGACTTCAAAACGCCAGGTATTCTCCATAAGGCTGGAGTATCGGTAGCATTGACCACAGACCACCCTGTGTCCCGGATTCAGTATTTGCCGTTGTGTGCGGCGCTGGCGGCGAAGGAAGGCCTTGGTGAACAGGAGGCTCTTCGTGCTATTACCATTGATGCTGCAAAAATCTGCCGTGTAAGCAATCGCCTGGGAAGCCTGAAAGAGGGGAAAGATGCGGACCTTACTATCTTTGACGGAAATCCATTGGAAATCAGTTCCTCTGTTCGTATGACCATCATAAATGGGAAAGTTGTGTGGCCCCAAATGAAAGGTTGATTCGATATGATGGATTCTATTTGGTGCGAAAATGTACAGATGCCCAGCTTTCCGCAGCTGGACGGAAATTTGCAAACAGATGTCCTGATCATAGGCGGAGGTCTGACAGGCCTTTTGTGTGCCTGGAAATTGACCCGGGCGGGTATGGACTGTGTTCTGATTGAACAGAACCGGATCATGAGCAGTGTCAGCGGCAGAACAACAGCAAAACTCACGGCACAGCACGGGATTATTTATGATAAGCTTATACAAAAATACGGTCTGGAGAAAGCCAGGCAGTACTGGCAGGTAAACCGGGACGCTGTTCAGGAATTAGGGGAACTTGCCCGTAGCTTTGACTGTGATTTTCAAGAACAGAATAGCTATCTGTATGCAACAGGCAGTACGAAAAAACTGGAAGCAGAAATGACAGCCTGC
>JBGVLR010000058.1:0-5995 GCA_045124375.1 Acetatifactor sp. | reverse complement strand
GAAATTGCCGGTTACTGCGGTATGAATGAAAGTAAGCTAAAAAGCCTTCTATACCGAACCAGGCAGCAGCTAAAAGAATATCTCTTGAAGGAGGGGTTCCATGTATGAATAAAGATGATGTGATTGATTCTCTCGGCAGAATCGATGACCATGTGATCCAAAAGGTGAACAACGCACGATTGAAGAAAGGTCGTAAGCTCAGCTTCCGAAGGGGATTATCCATGGCTGCCTGCATTGCACTGGTCTTAAGTATTGCTTTGACGGCAGAGGCTACAAACGGAACTGTAAGCAACCTTTTGGCTCCCATATTTGGTGGCGCGCAGACAGAGATTGTTGATGATATCGGTGTTCCTATCGGTGCATCAACTTCTGTAAACGGTTACACGCTGACAGTGGATGCGATCATTGGAGACCGCTATAGCGTAATGATTGCCTATACGCTTTCACGGGATGATGGACAACCAATTCCGGAAAATATCCGTTTTCAGCATACTGAAATAAGAGCATCAGGCTATTCAACGTCAATAAACATTGATAATGATAATCCAAGCATTGCCCATTTCCATGAGAGATGGAGACGTAATCGACCACTGTTGGGCAGAGTATTTACCTCCTCATTCTCTAACTTAATAATAGACAACGGAGAAGAGGAAGATATTATTGTTGCCGAGGGAACATGGGAAATTATGTTCACAATTCGTTACCCTGATACCACTGAAAAATTACCCGTGAAAGACCTATACGTTTATGACGAGACAGGCAAGAAATATCAAGTAAAGAAGATCCTTCTTTCCACAATGGGCATCCATTTTGATGTGGTAGAATATGATCCGATATTTGGAGAAGTATCTTATATTGGATTTAAGACTGCAGTGCTGTTGCAAGATGGAACCGAGATTCCGTTGGAAGGCGGCGGGGGAGGCGGTATGTCCGAGGGCGATGAGACCAGAAAATTCAGCCATTATGCCAGATTTGAAATTCCAATCCCCCGCGAGGATATAGAGGCCATTACCATCTGCGATACAGTTTATAATCTGGATAAAACTGAATGAGCATAAAAGCGCAGCTTCCATCTGGAGGCTGCGCCTATGTTATGGGTCTTGTAATGCATAGTTCTCTGTAGTAAAATCATGTATATTGAAACGGAGAAAAAATTATTGAAAATTTTCCAAATTACATGCAATAAGAACACGTTTTTGTTTAGTAGATAAGTGAAAGACATTAAACAAAGACAGGAGGTAGTTTTATGGATGATAAAGGCATTATCGATCTTTACCTAGACCGGTCTGAAAAAGCCATTTCTGAGACCGCAGTAAAGTATGGAAAATACTGCTTTAGCATCGCATTCAACATTCTTACAGACAAAGAAGATTCCGAGGAAAGTGTCAATGACACCTGGCTGGCCGCGTGGAACAACATTCCGCCCAGAGTCCCTGCCATTCTATCCACCTTCCTCGGAAAAATCACCCGGAACATATCGCTGAATCGCTGGAAATCCCGCAGGGCCTATAAGCGGGGCGGTGGGGAAGTGGTCATTGCACTGGACGAGCTGGATGAATGCATTTCCACCGGTGAGAGTGCAGAGGATTCCTTCGAGAGAAAAGAGCTCCTGCGGTCTGTTAATCGATTCCTGGGTGATCTGCAGGATACGGAGCGGAACGTCTTTGTCTGCAGGTACTGGTACTTAGATTCCATTACTAATATTGCTGAACGTTTTGGTTTCTCTGAAAGCAAGGTCACATCCATGCTCCATCGGATCCGGGGTAAACTCCGAAAGCATCTGGAGAAGGAGGGGTTCTGATGAAGTCCATGGATTTACTGGAAGTCGTCGGTTCCATCCGGGATAAGTACATACTGGAAGCTGGGAAGACCAGAGAACAGACGGCGCCTGTAAAGAAGACAAAAACGGCACGTACTGTCCAGTTCAGAATAGCAGCTATGATTGCTCTGGTTTTGGCTGGTATTCTGTTCCTGCAGACACCTATGGGTGTAGCAGCAGTTGAGATCGTCAAAGAATCTGTTTCCAAGCTGATTGAGGCTCTTTTCCCGCCCAAGGACATCATCGTCATGCCTGAGGGAACTCCGGAAGTCGTACACCATGAAGCCCAGGGCAGAGATCCCGAAGAGGATACTCCTGGCTTTGCTATGTATGTGGATACAGAAAGCTATGTGATGACCGAAGAGAATGGAGTCTACTTTGTCCGTCAGATTCCCATCCAGTATGACCGGGAGGAAATCAGAAAACAGCAGTCAGCTCTGCTGGAAGGTTTGTCGACGGAAGAGCAGGAAGCAGCCATCGATGCCCGGATCCAGGAACTGAAGGATTTCTATGCGTCTCTGCCTGCTAATGAGATTGAGATCAGGGAGATTCCCGGGAAGGAATTCTCCGCATATGCAGAAGAAATCAGAAATCAAATGTCTACCGACTGGGAGATTACTGAAGAGTTAATCTGGGTTGACAGGCCGCTGGCGTTCACCTTCAGCGCATCCGGCGGCATTGCATGGGATTCTCCTCATGAAGTCCATTATTTCGCGGATAACGCGGAGCAGGGAACTTTTCATATTATTGCCCGCTACCGTTTGGAAGCTGCGGAAGGTCATGGAATGCGATTCGCTTCCATGATCCAGACCTTTACCGTCGTGAATAATAAGGATGTGCAGGACACTGCCACTTCGGACCAGTCATGGGATACTTCTACGTATTCCTCTCCGGAAATTGTGGTCAGTCAATTTATGAAGGCCTATTATTCCGGCGATGTGGATGCAGTCAAAGAACATCTGTCAGCATCCTATGATTCGCAGGTAGAGGTTTATACAGACCATGAACCTGCAAACCCCGAAATCCATGCTATCAAGGGCCTGGAAAACTGGGCCGGCGATTTAGATCAGTGGGGGGCAATTCGTCCGTCTATTGAATTTCGGAAAACACCTGACAGTGATTATTATATCTACCTGAGCATGACCCTTGTGTGGGAAGATAACCAGTGGAAGGTGTCTGACTACGGCTTGGAAGGATAAGGAGGGGTACTATGAAATCAATGGACCTTTTAGAAACCATCGGTTCCATCCGGGATAAGTACGTATTGGAAGCACACAGTCAGTTTGCTGCACCGAAAAAGAGAATCCCGTCCAAACGACTGCTTCTGGTCGCTGCCATTATTACATTGATGCTCCTGCTGGTGGGCTGTGCTGTCGTACTGTTGGGACTGTGGGATCTTCGACTTGGGGAGTATCCTATTGACGCGGGATTCGGAGAAACCCAGACCGGGGAGTTTATCTCTCTGAGCGGATTTGCCGGTTCTAAAGAATACCAGGCGAATAAAGAATGGATTGATTTTGAAAAACAATATGACCCTGACGGGTCCATCAGCGCAGCGATCGGCAACGATCCCACGGGGCTGGATGAAAAATACAGCCTCTATAACGCATATACCCAGGAGATGGCAAACAAACTGGATGCCATTGCTGAAAAATACGGACTGAGCCTTCATACTCGGCTGGAAATTGTAGACGATACCGGGCTGGATAAACAGGTTGGCAGCCGCTTCTTTGGAGAAGGGCTATCCAAGGGCTACGGCTATATTTACGAGGACGGCACATTCCATGTGGATTCCGAGGCAGTTTTGAAAAGCGTGAGCTTTTCTTTCCAGCTCGACCGGACGGTGAAGGGCAGCATGAACAGTACCGTTATGAATGTCGGTCTTATAGAGCTTTATCAGGAAAGCAGCCACACGCTGCCCGGTGGGGATACGCTGATTCTGGCGGTAGGCCCGGAACGGGGATTGATTCTGGGAGATTTTCCGGATTGCTTTGTGACAGTGAACATTCTGGAAGGCTCTATGGATGGACTTACTTTTGAACATCTGAAAGAACTTGCAGATACCGTCGATTTTGAAGTACTGAAAAATATCAAACCTCCTGTCCAGACAGAGGTGCCGACTTCACCCACCGCACCAGTTTCCCTACCGGAAGAAACAGTTCGGTCTCCCCGGCTGGAGTGCTACCGCCAGGCTCTCAGAAATGTTCTGGAGCATCAGTATTTTCCCAACGGATTACAGCTGGGTTATGACAACACCGATTTGAGCCTGAACAAATTTGCTGTGACAGACATTGATCAGGATGGCTATCAGGAACTAATGATTTCCTACAGCACCACATATTACGGCGGCAATACACTGCTAATCTATGATTATTCGGATGACAACGGTGAACTTAGAGAAGAATTACGCGAATTTCCAGGCGTTTCATTCCTGGGAGGTGGTATGGTAAAGGTCGATATGTCCCATAACCACAGCGATTCCTTAACCTTCTGGCCCTACAGTGTTTATTCATATGATTTCACAGGCGATCGATATTTGCCTGCGTATCAGATATCCGGATGGGAGAAGGAATTGAAACCGGAAGGCTTCCCAGAGGATGTGGATACCGACGGGGATGGTCTGGTCTACATTATCAGAGATGCTAACGACCAGAATCTGACGTTATACGAGGACACTCGGGAATATGAACGATGGGTGCGGCACATGTCTCTGGATGGGGAAGCTTTATTTATTCCCTGGAAATCCCTGACCAATGATAATATCGCAAGAATCGGAATTGATACCCAGAATCCGGAGCACAGGGATCAGGCGATAGAGAAATACCGGAGAATCCTTTCCGGCGAAGAATGCTTCTTCGACCGGGATCAGGCGGAAAGCGCCACCATTGAAAGCTACTGTGCCGCAATGGATCCTTCTGTTACCATGAATGCGGTTCAGTATGCCTTAACCGATCTGGACGGAGATCGCGTTCCGGAGCTGATTTTGTGGCTGAAAGTGAATGATAATGACTATGGAACACTGGTGATCCGTTATGAAAACGGCGGTGCTGTAGGGTATGGCTTTACCTACCGGCAAATGCTGGATCTGAAACAGGACGGAACCTTCGGCTATTCCGGTGGTGTTTCTGATACCGGCTATGCCCGGCTCTGCTTCCGGGAAGGAAACTGGGAATACGATAAGATTGGCTGCATCCAGGAGAATGAAACGGAAACAGTATATTTCTGGGATAGATCTGTGGTAGATGAAAACACCTACTGGAATCAGGCAAACCAGCAAATGGCGAAAGAGAATGCGCGTTGGAATCCTTATCCGGCAGAACACT
The DNA here is from genome assembly GCA_045124375.1 of Acetatifactor sp. Classification (GTDB taxonomy): domain Bacteria; phylum Bacillota; class Clostridia; order Lachnospirales; family Lachnospiraceae; genus Acetatifactor. Next base: position 853 of record JBGVLR010000058.1, on the reverse strand, counting down.
ATGACCTTGGTGCTTATCTGGAAACAAAATCAACCGGCTTGACGGGGTACGCTCTGACACCGGAGGGAGATTCCGTTCCGGTTCGGCTGAGTCTGGAGGTGCTGAATACGCAAAAAGGAGAGGCTGCCTATCAGGCGCTAGAAAACCAGGGGGCCGCGATTACCGCACCTGAGGATGGGTTTGAGTACATTCTTTTCACCTTGAAGGTAACATACGAGGATGGAGAACTTGAAACACTTCTGTTTGAAGAAAACTATCCAGCTTCATTACCCCAGGCAAGAGTCCATTTTGTTCTCCCGGATGATGACAGTAATACAACGGATGTAACCTCCTGTATGTCCAACCCCATCTGGAACCAGACCATCCCGAAGGGCGGAGCAATCACCGGACAAGTTGCCTTTTTACAGCAGACCGGAAATACCCAACCTCTGCAGTTTGAAGGTTATGGACAGGTGATATCACTTGCGTAAACGAATTGGTTATGGAGGATAACTTATGTATAGAAGAATCCATCGTTTTTACATAGCAGCATTTATATTGCTGTCTATTTTGCTTTCAGGCTGTGGAACATCAGCACCTGACAGCAGCGAAACATATGAAAGCACAATAGCTGAAACAACGGAAACAATCCAGATGCCTGAAGCGGTATACGAGTTTCCTGTTATGGTATCGGAAAATCGCAGACTTACTATATCTCTCCTTTTGGAAGAGTTTGAGGATTTTTCCGCAAAAGAGATTCGAAAGATTGAAGTTTACGATGGTAATCAATTGCTGCAAACCATCACTAAGGACGACATTCCAGAAGTAACAGATTACGCCTGGGATGGACTATTCCTCAATGAAAGCAATACGA
>JBGVLR010000057.1:0-7179 GCA_045124375.1 Acetatifactor sp. | reverse complement strand
GTGTTCGCTAATTTTACTCCGGATATTGAGGCGGAAGGTATCAATTCCAAGGTATTAAATCAATATCTGTCACTGATGAAAAAGACGGATGAAGCTTTCGAGGAACTGATTGCTTATTTCTCTGAACAGGAAGAGGATACTATGATTGTATTCTTCGGAGACCATCAGCCTACTACTTATGTGAGTAATTCCATCGTAAGAAGCAACGGATTGCAGCCTGACTCTTTATCTTTGGAAGAAAATCTGTTAAAATATAAAGTACCTTATGTCATCTGGAGCAATTTTGAAATGTCCGGGACCACTGCAGGCGGTGAAACCAGTGTCAATTACCTTGCCATTGATGTGTTGGAGAATTGTGGACTTCCTTTGCCACAATATCAGAATTACCTGAAAGAACTCAGGGAAGACTATCCTATTATTTCAGCACAGCAGATTCGGGATGCCCGGGGCAATCTCTGCACAGATGAAGATTCGGAAGAGAAACAGGAGAAGGATGCAGATGCTGTCTTGCCTTACAAGAGCTTACAGTATTATCTGTTGTTTGACTGGCCTGAGAATTAGCATCGGAGGATTACATGATGAAAGTATGGAGCAGACGGGTAAAAAATGAGGAATCGGCAGTGGCGGAATCGGCAGCAGTGAAACCGGCAGCTGGGGAGATTGCATCTGTGGAGGCTGCAGTTCCCGGCCAGCCTGAGGCCGTGACAGAGATGGCAGATCTTATAATGCCGACAAAGGATCAGAAACGATATGGGAGATGGATTTTGGCTCTTTCCTTTGCTATCCCTTTTCTTATCATGTTTGTGATTTTTATATTAAAGGAAATCTATCCTTTCGGAGACAGAAGCTTTCTTTTCTCGGACATGTACCACCAGTACATGCCCTTTTTCACTGAGTTTATGCGGAAAATCAGAGCAGGAGAAGGATTGTCCTATTCTTATAATGTAGGAATCGGTTCCAATTTCGTGGCACTGTATGTCTATTATCTGGCAAGCCCGCTGCACTGGCTGGCTCTTTTAGTACCGGAAGCCCACATCATGGAATTCATGAGTTATCTGGCCATGGTAAAAATTGCACTTTGTGGACTGACCTCATGCATCTATCTGAGGAAACATTTTGGGGAAAGTAAAGATGTCGGTGTCCTGTTCTTTTCTACCTTTTATGCATTGTCAGGATTTATGGCGGCTTATAACTGGAATATTATGTGGCTGGACTGTGTTGTATTATTGCCGCTTATCGTTCTGGGGCTGGAACAGCTGGTAAAAGAGGGGAAATGTACCCTTTACTGTGTTATGCTGGCACTTTCCATTTTGACTAATTTCTATATTTCCATTATGATCTGTATCTTCCTGGTGCTGTATTTCCTGGTACTTATGCTGACGGAAAAGCGCTCTCTTAAGATTATCTGGAATTTTGCGCTGTTTTCTCTGTTGGCAGGGGGCATAGCAGCAGTTCTTCTGGTGCCGGAGGTCTGCGCCATTATGGAGACGGATTTTGGTGATATGGATTTCCCGGAGAAGCTGGAATCTTACTTTAGTGTACTGGATATGCTGGCAAGACACTGCATGTGTATTTCTACGGAGAGAGGACTGGATCATTGGCCCAATATTTACTGCGGTACTATTGCATTCCTGATGCTTCCTATGTATGCCTTGAATCAGAAGATTTCTATCCGTAAGAGATTTGGATATCTGGCGCTGATCGGTTTCATGCTGCTTGGATTTTCTACTAATATGCTGGATTTCATCTGGCATGGAATGAATTATCCGGATTCTTTGCCGGGCAGACAGTCTTTCATATATATTCTCCTGGTATTGACCATGTGTTATGGGGCATACCGGAAGCTGGATGAGACAGAACCCAGACAGATTCTGAATTGTTACATTGGGGCTGCCGTTTTTTTACTGTGTGTGGAAAAATTTGTAGATGCGGAGCATTTTGAGACCTGGGTAGAATTTCTGAATCTGGGATTTGTAACAGCTTATGCTATCATATTATATCTGTACCGTACAAGAAGCGACAAGACCACAAAACAGATTCTGTTATTTACCATGATGCTCATTGTCATAGCGGAGAGCGGTATCAATACGTATAATACCAGCGTGGGAACAGTGAGCAGGTCCGGTTATCTGGATGAACTGGATGACTATGCGTCACTGTATGAGACGGCTAAGGAACAGGCCCTTGAAGAGGCGAAGGAAGAGGGGCAGGAGACCGAAACAGTTCCGTTTTTCCGTGTGGAGAAATTCTCCCGTAAGACTAAGAATGACGGTACGCTTGCCGGATATCCTACAGCTTCTGTATTTTCTTCCACGATGAATTCTTATGTTATGGATATGTATAAAAAGCTGGGGATGCGTTATAGTAAAGTATATTATGGGTATGACGGAGCTACCCTCTTCACATCTGCGTTGCTAAATGTGCAGTATATGTTTGGGGAAGATGCCAGGGATGAAGGCCCACTGTATACACATGTGGCGGACAGTGAAGGCATCAGTCTCTACAAAGCAGAATGTACTCTTCCTTTCGGATATGTGGCACCAACAGGCTATGATCTTTCCACAGGTGCCGGTAATGGGCTGAAGCTTCAGAATCAGATGGTAAATGAGCTTGGCGTAGATGGGACGCTCTTTACCAAGAAGCAGGCAGAGCAGGATGAGGATGATGTGAAGCTCACAGCAGATGAGGATGGTTATTATTATGGAATCCTGACAGCATCCGGTACTAAGAAAATAAAATCAACGGTAGGCGATGAGACACGTTCTTTTAATGATTTAAAGAATGGATGTATCATTCATTTGGGTTATCTGGAAGAGAATGATAAGGTGACTCTGACCAATGGGGATAAAGATGATGAAAGCCAGAAAATCAAGGTAGATATTTATCGGATGGATACAGATGTTCTGGAGCAGGCTATTGGGATATTAGGTGAGAATCACCTTGAAAATGTATCATACGATACTACTCATATCAGTGGCACTGTCCAATTGGAAGAAGATGGCAGACTGATTCTGTCAGTACCTCATGAAAAAGGATGGACAGTGGTGTTGGACGGAGAAGATACGGAACCGGAGCTTTTCGGCGGTACACTGATATCGTTTGATCTGGAAGCAGGGGAGCATACCATTGAAATGCATTACGTTCCTCATGGACAGAATGCCGGAGTGGCAATCAGCATTGTCAGTGTTGCAGCATTTATTGTAGTGAGCTGTTTTCGTAAGAAAAAGAAAATTGTTGAAGAAGCGTAGCATTATGCACTGATATAAAAACCGCTTCCGGCCGGCGCCGGAGGCGGTTTTGTGTTACAGAAAATCCGATATCCTTATCTCAAAATCATTATAAATACTGGATTTTATAATATCGTTAAAAGAGAACTGCATGGAGTCTTCATCTCCCTCAAAGGAGTACACTTGAACCGTTTGCTTCATAGGATTTACTATCCAGTATTCTCTGACCCCTGCAGTACGATATTTAAACAGTTTTACGAAATAATCCATGCGTTGAGTGCTGGGAGACACAATCTCAATAATCCAGTCAGGAGCGCCGTTGCATCCGCGATTATCTAATTTATTCTTATCGCAAATAACAGAAATGTCCGGCTCAACGTAGGTTTTATCATCTTCGTTTAAAAAGACAGCAAAGGGAGCAGGATAGACCTTACAGGAACCTTTTCTTTTATCGATATAATTTACAATCTGTGTGCTAAGTCTTGCAACAAGTTCCTGATGTATACGGTTAGGCGGAGCCATATCATAGACAACACCATCGATCAGTTCAGCGCGCTGGCCTTCCGGCAGTGAATAGATGTAATCTGTTGTGTAGTAATCTGTTCTGAGTAACGGCATATGTGTACCTCCTAAATTTTTTGCAAGTTTTTCTGTTCTCTTATTCTCATTTTGTCACAACTACGCTTTTTTATATTATAAATTACAAAATGAGATATTTCAAGAACCAGCGGAGTTGCTTTGTCAAAGAAAATTAAGTTTTTCCTAAGATTCATTTGATTGCTTTTTAGGGACAGAAATGATAAAATGTATGTAGAATAATAAGAATTGTGTGATAATTTAGAAGAAAGATTTGTTATTTCGATATAAGTTAAGACATAGTGAGAGGAGGCTTAAGATGATGAAAAGGAAGAAAACAGGGAAGATATGGGCACTTATTATGAGTATCTGTCTGCTGATGGGGTCTGTTGCAGTACAGGGGGAGACTGCACTGGCAACCGGGCAGGGGAATGCAGGAGGTACAGATAGTACAATAGATAAGGTCGACGCTAACGAGACAGTTCTGACGTTGAACCTTGGGACAGACGGCCTTCAGATGCCGGAACAAAATGTGAGTACCTGGACAGGAAGCAAAGTTTATTTGGGAAGTCTGAAAGGAGATGAGGAGAATACTCCCATTCTCTGGAGAGTGTTGAGTATTTCGGACAGCGAAGTACTTTTGCAGACAGACAGCATATTATTGAAGAGTATTTTCACGGAAGCGCCTTCAGGAACAACTTCTTTAAGCGAACTGAACAAATGGCTGGGCAGCGAAATAAGAGAATATCTGAATGAAAGCGGTACAGGCGGATTCCTGGAAGAATTTGACGGTCTGATCTGCGATGCTGTTTTACAGAAAAATATTCAGGCAGCTGCGGATACAGTCTCAGGGGATGTTTCTTATAGCAATCCTTCCAATGAGAGAAGCAAGGTGTTTTTGCTGAGTGCCAAGGAAAGTACCAATACAGCATACGGATATGGGACAGAAGGTGCCAGACGTATCGTCAGCGGAGGAGATGCGGGAAGCAGTACAAGCGGGAATGCCAATGAAACTGCCAACGGAACTGACGGTAAGGACAGCAGTAAAACGACCGGCAGCAGTACAACTGTCGTAACGGGAGAATGGTGGCTTCGCTCCGCTGTGAACGGTTCTGAGACAGAAATAGCTGTGATTGATGCTGACGGAAAACTGACAACCAGAGAAGCAGTTACTGCAGAAGATGGTAATGCTGTGGCAGAAATTTCCGGTGTTGCACCGGCGCTTTATCTGAACAGTGATAATGTGGTATTTACTACACCGGCATCTCAGGCAAAGTCCGGGAAAGTTGTGGCTGTACAGCAATACACCGGAGAGAAAGTCTGGAAGTTGACTCTGAAAGGTTCCAAAGATGACTTGAATGCAGCTTCTGCAAATGGCAGCGCATTTGAACGGAACCAGACCATTGAGTTTCGGTTTGATAAGGCTTCCGGCTTGAAAAAAGGAGAATTTGTACCGACGCAGGTATCTGCTCTGATTCTGGATGAAAGCGGCAGTCCCGTATATTATGGAAAGTTGACCGGTTCGGTGGATGCTGCCGGGGCAAGCTGGAAGATTCCGGCGGACATGCCATCGGGTGATTATAAAGCATACATATTTGCAGAGGACGTTAATGATAAGAAAGAAACAGATTATGCCAGTGCACTGGGTAGTGCCGTCAGCTTTAGCGTAGCTGAGAAGGAGACGCCTGTTCTGGTTACAAAACCTGCGGCTTCTGCAATCGTATACGGACAGGCATTAAGCAGTGCTGCAATCAGCGGCGGCAAAGTCCAGGTACAAGGTGTGGACATTCAGGGTACTTTCAGTTGGAAGAATCCTTCTGTACAGCCCGTTGTTTCGGACAGCAATGCCACAGAATATGAAGTGGTATTTAAACCTGCAGACAGCGGGAAATACTACGACATCAATTTAAAATTGACGATGGAAGTGAAAAAGGCGCAGGTAGCTTCCCTGCCACAGCAGAGTATAACAGTGGATTACAGTGTGGATATGGTCAAGAAAGTGGCGTTGCCGGATGGCTGGAGCTGGAAACAGGGAGAACAGGAGAAAGCTTTGACAGCCGGTATCCAGACAACAGCAACCGCAATTTACAGAGATACGGCAAATTTCGAGAATACGGAATATGTGATAACGATTACGCGTTCCAACTGTCCGCATAATGGGGATAAGGAAGTTCGGGGAGCCGTGTCTTCTACCTGTACCAGTGACGGCTATACAGGTGATACCTATTGCCTGAATTGCGGCAGTCTGTTGGAACAGGGAACAGTAATTGGTCAGGATGCCCATTATTATAACAACAGCAGGATAGTAAAATGGCTTGGATGCGAACAGCAGGAGGAAGTAGAGTATTATTGTTCCTGTGGAGATTCCTATATTGTAGTGACCAAGCCTGCGCTGGGACATGATTTTAAAGCACAGATTACTCGTCAGGCAACTACTGAAAAAGAGGGGATCAAGACTTATACCTGTTCCAGATGCGGTCATGCATATACCGAGGCGATTCCCAAACTGGAAGCTGTTAATAACAACCAGAGTACCACAGGAGAAGAAACAGTTGAAGCCAGAATACCGTATGTGAAAGGCAATAAAGGCATCAGCGGCTGGAACGATATCAATAAGCATATTTTGAAAGCAGCAGATGGTGCTACTATTCAGATCATTATGAACGGTTCTTTCATCCTGCCGGAAAAGATCCTGACAACTGTTAAGGGGAAGAATCTGACTCTGCAGATGGAGCTTGGACAGGATATTGTCTGGAAATTAGCGGGGACGGATGTGACAGGTGAAAAGCTTTCGGATATTAATCTGAAAGTCATCAAAAATGGCAATGGCATTCCTTCTGATCTGGTAACCACACTGGCAGGAGAGAGAAGTACATTAACTTTATCTTTTGTACAGGATGGTGATTTTGGAGCCAAAATGGAATTGCAGGTTCTCCTGGATAGCAACACGACAGGTGCTTATTCCAACCAGTTCTATTATGATAAAACAGCCGGGACACTGAACTATCAGGCCAGCAACGCTATGATAGATACCACCAGAGCAGTCCTGTCAATAGAACAGTCGGGTGAATACCTTGTTGTGCTTGACAGCGAGGAATTTGACGGTACCAAAGAAGAACCTGTAGATCCCCCTGCCGAAGAAAGCAAATCTGAAGATACACCGGTTTTGAATCCTGTAGGTGATAATACAGATTCCCCGCAGAATAATGATGGAATCTCTGCTATTCTCATTATTATTATCGGTCTCATTGTCCTGGGTGTAGCACTGCTTGTCATTGTTGTGCTCAGAGCACGCAGCCGCAGGGAGGAGTAGAAACAAACAGTCAGTAAAAATTGAGGCAAAGAACGCACGAAGAGGGGGGGGGGGGGGGGGGGG
>JBGVLR010000056.1:0-1824 GCA_045124375.1 Acetatifactor sp. | reverse complement strand
ACACCTGCCACCAGAGCAGACATTATAGAGAAGTTAGTCAAGGACGGTTTCGTGAAGCGTGAGAAAAAGCAGATGATCCCCACAGAGGACGGAATGAAGCTGATTACGGTGCTTCCCGATGTGGTGAAGTCCCCGAAACTTACCGCTGACTGGGAAAATGCCCTTACCCTTGTTGCAAAGGGCGAGATGGAGCGTGAAGACTTTATGGCAGATATTGAAACAATGGTATCTGACTTAATCCACACCTACCACGAAGTCAGTGACGAGCAGAAAAAGATGTTCGCACAGGAGCAGAAGGTACTTGGTAAATGTCCGAACTGCGGCGGAGAAGTAGTAAAGGGAAAATACGGAGCTTTCTGTAAGAATAAGTGCGGCATGAATGTAAGCCGGATCATGGGCGTTGCCCTGTCAGATGAACAGGTGGAAAGCCTGCTTGCCGGGAAAAAGACACTGTTAAAGGGGCTTACGAGCAAGGCGGGCAAGAAATACGATGCCTATATCATTCCGAGCGGTACGGAAGAATACCACTACACAAAGGACGGAGAAGAAAAGTCCGGTGTACAGTTTAAGTTTGTCATGGAGTTTCCCAAAAGGAAATTTACAGGAAAGAAAAAATAAAAGGAGGACGTAACAATGGGAGCAGAAGAAACAAAGAAAGTACAGGACAATGAGAGCAAGGCGGACAAGTTTGTCCGTCTTGGGGAGTATCGTGTGAACAAGGTCATTGATGCAATCGGCAGGCTTGAGAACCTTTCCAACCGCACCAATTATGAGTACACACAGGAGCAGGTGGAAGCCATGTTTTCCATCATGGAAAAAAGGCTTTTGGAAGTCAAAGGCAGATTTGCCCCGAAGAAGGAAAAAGAAGATACATTTTCATTTGGAAGAAAAGCAGAATAGGGAGGAAAGCCAGAATGAAGCAGTTAGAAAAAGAAATCAATGTAACAAGCCAGAGAAACATGATAAAGAGGTACCAAATGTATGGTGCCACAGTATCAAAGCTGACAGAGAAATCACAGAATGACACCAAGAAGGGAGAGAGAAAGTAATGGAATACAGAGACTTTGTAGAACAGGTTAAAGAACAGATACAGGATTTTCTTCCTGAAAAGTTTGCAGATGCTGCAGTTGAGGTCAATCAGATTGTAAAGAATAATGACTGTGTTCTGGACGGTCTGATGGTAAGAACAGAAGAAAGCAATATTGCACCTACCATTTATCTGAATCCATATTTTGAGCAGATGCAGGATGGAGCTGAATTGGATGATGTATTAGATCAGATTGCAAGTGTGTATCAGTCACATTATATTGACCACGATATAGATGTATCTGCAGTTACCGATTTTGACAAGATTAAGGAAAAAATTGTATGTAAGCTGATTAACGAAGAAGCAAATCAGCAGTTCCTTCAGGACAAACCGTACTCCAAGCTGGAAGATTTAGCAGTTGTGTATCAGATTTTAATGGATAAAACAGGAGAAGGAACTGCGACCATTACCATTACAGATAATCTGATGGATGGATATGGAATCACACTTGAAGAACTGCATGACCAGGCGTTGCAGAATATGGATACTTTGCAGCCACATAGTTTCAAAGGAATGAATGAGACGGTTGCGGAGATGATTGCAGTTGATATTGCAAGAGAACAAAATGTGGGTATGGATGAAGCAAAAGAAATGGCAATGCAGATGATGCCGGATATTCCCGATACCATGTTTGTGCTGACAAATGATACAAAAGTAAATGGGGCGGCTGCAATTTTAAACGATGATATCAGACAGGAGATCGCTGAGAAGGTAGGAGATTTTTACATGCTGCCTTC
>JBGVLR010000055.1:0-3787 GCA_045124375.1 Acetatifactor sp. | reverse complement strand
ATTCTCCCTAAATGAAAATGCATCTTTTCCATACATTTCCGTAATTTCAGGAACCCCTCGTCCGGATTTCTCACTTATATGCAGTTGAAGAAATATCTCAGACAACTTTTCATTTACAGGGATTGATTCTCCCAAGAAAACTCCCTCCATGGTCTGCGCTGGGGCAAGTGTTCCTCTCGATAGTATCTCTATCCGGTCAGAGAAAACCGAAATCATTGGCTCATTTCCTTCCACCCATTTATTGTGCAGAACGGCATTTATGATAGCTGTCAGGCGTCGAATTATAGTTCCCACCTACGGCACCTTTACCGCAGATTTAATTCGCCATTTACTACATACTGTCTCTCTGTATGTGCTGTTTGATACCGCACGTTCTCGCCTGTTTTATTTGACCTTTCTATCTCTTTCCCGTATAGTTTACCTGTAACTGAATACAAAAAGAGAAAGAACAGCCCTGACCAAAGTTCGTTCTTTCTCTCACCTTTCAAGAGCCGCAGTACAGGGTCGGTGCAGGGTCATGCCCTAATTAGTGGTTGCCTGTATCATAAGCAGTCATCTTGAATCCAACTACTATGATAAGAAAAAACGCGCTGTTATGCAAGATATTTCGTATAAAAATTTCATCAAAATCTATTTTTGATTCCTACATGGCTCTTTTTCAGCCACATCTCGAAACCTGCCCTATCTGTGGAAGCACCGGCAACTGCCATATCCATGACTATTACGGCCGTTCCATTGTTGATTTCATTTCTGGCAGACAGGAAAAGTCCAGCCTTTGCATCCTTAGGGTTTTCTGCGATAGTTGTCAGCATGCCCACGCTGTTCTCCCGGATGTTATCATCCCCTATTCCACCTACAGTCTCTTCTTTGTCCTGCGTATCCTTGCCGAGTACTTTGCCGGTCTTCACACCAGTGAGCAATTATGCGAAAGGTTTGATATTTCCGACAACCAACTCCGTAAGTGGATCTCCCTCTGGAGATCGCACAAGCGCCAGTGGCTCGGTCTGCTGGATGATGCCTCCACTTCAGACCAGGCGTTTCTGGAAGAGATTGTGACTTCTCGCAGCTATTCGATATTTTCCATGTCATTTATCTGTCAGCTGTCCCATTCTTTTCTGCAATCCCATAAAAATCCATCCCTTACACGCTCCACAAGCGCACGGTATCATCAGACTGTTTTTGCACCGGATATTTCTATCTTCTGACCACACGACCGTGGGATGGCGGCACGCTTTTTCTCCCCTTATGATAAAGAAAACATAAGAAGGAGGGCTTTTGCCATGAGTAAAGACACTGAAACACTTAAACATGATGCAGAAGTGGCCCAGTTCCGCTTCGCACTTATCGCTCCTGTTATACAGGGGCTTTTTCCGGATGCCTCGGCTACCGCTTATTACAAGCGCGTCACTGCTTCTCCGCTGACACTTCCGGATGGTTCTACCGCAACCTACAGCTACAAAACCCTGGAAAAATGGAAATCCCTGTATTCCATCGGCGGTCTGGATGCCCTGATGCCTAATGTCAGATCTGACAAAGGCATCCCGCGCTCTCTGGATGAAGATGCTATCGCTGAGATTTATCGTATCAAGGAAGATCATCCCCGCATGAATGCCACCCAGATTCACGAACATCTGATTCGGGAATCCTTTATCCCTGCCACCGTCAGTGTAGATTCCGTCCAGCGTTTCATTCGGCACAATGACCTCAAATCCGCCCGTAACCCGAACCTCCGTGACAGAAAGGCTTTCGAGGAAGATGCTTTCGGTAAAATCTGGCAGGCCGACACCTGTTATCTGCCTTACATCACGGAAGATGGCATATCAAGACGTGTCTACTGCATCATGATCATTGATGACCATTCCAGACTGCTTGTGGGCGGCGAACTATTCTATAATGACAACGCCTGCAACTTCCAGAAGGTGCTAAAGGATGCCATCGCCACCTATGGTATTCCGGACAAACTTTATGTTGATAATGGATGTAGTTACTCCAATGAACAGTTGTCCATGATCTGCGTGGCCCTTGGCATCCTGCTTCTGCACACCCGTGTCAGAGACGGCGCCAGCAAGGGCAAAGTGGAACGTCATTTCCGTACGCTTAAGGAAAGATGGCTTTACACTCTGGATATCAGTTCCATTTCCTCTCTTGCACAGTTTAACATTATGCTCAAGGATTACATGCGCTCCTACAACACCACCTTCCACAGGGGTATTGATGGTGTCCCTTTAGAACGTTATCAATCTTCAGCAGATCACCCCAGAAAGCCCAGGTCCAGACAGTGGTTAGATGACTGTTTTTACAATCGCATTACCAGAAAGGTGCGTAAAGATTCTACTATCACGATTGACAAGGTCTGCTATGATGTTCCCATGCAGTTCCTCTCTTCCAAGGTCGATATCCGCTACCTTCCGGATGACATGAATTCTGCTTTTATTCTCTTTGATGATAAGAAGTTTCCTATCCGGCAGACGAACAAAAACGACAACTGTCACACCAAAAGAAACAATCTCCCGGCAATCGATTATGCAAAAGCTGGAGGTGAATCCTGATGTACAATTCTTATTACGGGCTTACCTTCAACCCCTTTGACAAACAGCAACTCAAAGAAAAGGATCACTTCATTTCCAGGGACTTTACCGAGATGACAAACCGCCTGAATTATCTCAAGGATATCCGGGGCATCGGTGTCTTCACTGCCAGACCCGGCATGGGAAAATCCTATGCACTGCGCTGTTTTGCTTCCGGTTTAAACCCAAGTCTCTACCACATGGAGTATCTGTGCCTTTCCACCATCAGCGTTTCTGACTTTTACAAGCAACTGTGCGCCATTCTCGGTGTGTCAGACAAAGGTGGAAAAACCGGAATGTTTCATGCAATCCAGGAACAGATCACTTACCTTTACAAAGAAAAGCGCCAGCCACTGCTTCTTGCCATCGATGAGGCCCAGTACCTGAACACCGGCATCCTCAATGATATCAAGATGCTTATGAACTATGGTTATGACTCAGTGAATTACTTTACACTGATCCTTTGCGGGGAATCCCATCTCAACGACACGCTCCGCAAACCAGTACATGAAGCTCTGCGCCAGAGAATCACTGTCCATTACAACTATGCCGGACTTTCCGATGAGGAAGTCTCAAAATACATCCTGCATAAAATACAACTGGCCGGTGCCTCCTCAACTATCATTGAACCGGCGGCTCTTGCTGCAGTCCACAGTTTCACGCAGGGGAACCCCAGACTCATCGACAACCTGATGACGGATGCCCTGACCATCGGTTCCCAGCAGGACAAGAAAGTCATTGATGCCGAGATCATTCATGCAGCTGTGGATAATCAGGGACTTTATTGATGAAATTTTCAATGTACAAGTTTAAGGCTATGGCTCCGGTCATGGCCTTATTTCAAAAGCAACCCCTGTTGCCTTTCAAACAAGACTATGACAATCTGCGGTTGCACCGCCAGAAGTCTGCGTTAGGTTCCGATACGGCACGATCGGGAAGGTGTTTTCACCGAAATCAAAGTGCGGTTAGCACCTCCCACAATGTGCCGTCTGACAGTTTCATACTTACTTTTATTTTTTTCATCTCTGACCATCAATTTTTGAAACGCTGTAATATCCCTCTCGCAGGCCTCAAGGGCTTCCTGGTTTATAACTTGTGATTTGTTCACATAATTTAAATATGCGCACAAGTCATCCAAAGCCTTCTCCACTATATGGTTTATCCCGGAGATGGCATCCCCTCTAAAAACAGCTTTATATTCCGACTCAGATTTCCAGAGT
>JBGVLR010000054.1:0-2061 GCA_045124375.1 Acetatifactor sp. | reverse complement strand
TATGGGGAAAAGTGTGTGACATTATTTGAATAAAACAGGGCTGGATTTTTCCAGCCCTGTTTTCATTTACACTTCGGTTTCGGGTGCTGCATCTTCAACGGATGCAGCGTTTTCAACGGTGACAGCTTCCACCACGGGTTCGGCGGCAACATCAACGGATTCAAAGTCTTCTGCATCGACAATGAAGACATCTTCTTCGGCTGCTGCCTTGCCTTTGCCCTTTTTCTCAGGCGCAGAGAAGTCATTCAGAATGAACATCTTGTAAGCTCTGTCGGCAATGATTTTTGTTTCAACAAAGTCAAAACCGCCGCTGATTACACCACCGACCACAGGTACAGCTTTGCCAATATTGATAACACCCTTTGTGCCAAACTTTGTCAGCAGACGGAAGCCTACTTTCTGGTTAATCTTAATCAGAACACTACCAGGAATCTTCTTAACCATGGCATTGGCAAACTTAACACCAACTTTGATGCCAACTTGTTTTACAACCTGGTCAAGGGAGATGCCAGCCAGACAAGCATATACCAAAGTTTGAACCTGGTCACTCGTAGTATCATAGCCGCCCATATGAGCCAGACAAGCAATCATACGCATCTGCACATACAACACACTACTGACATTCGCAGGGATGGCAATGGGCAAAGTAATGAAGCCCCCCAGACCTGTTACGAAGCCAGAGGTTGTGCATTTTGCAATCTGATAGTTGATGAAAGACTTGGCTGCGGTTTCTTTGTCGGGATTCTTACTGAGATAATCAGCCGCCAGATTTTCAATAGGAGGGCTGACCTTGGGAAGACCCTTGATGGAGTTATCATACAGCTTGTCCAACAGCTGCATAATGTCTTCCTGGGAAATCTGCAATTTCTTCTCTGCCATATCTGTTTCCTCTTTCTTTACAAAGACTGGTTAAATGGATTGTCCATCTTTACAGTCCTTGTTTATTTCGCGTAATCTCTCTGCCTGGCTCGATTTTAACACATGACGATGTGTGACACAATACGATGTATAAATATTACTTGCCCAATGTTCCTTGAATAACCACCGATAGGCCACCCTTTTCTGTGTTGGTCTGGATGGTTACATCATAGCAGCGCAGAGAAAAGGCGGTATCTGCTTCTATGGGAATCAGAATCTTGTCTTCCATCCCATAAAGGTCTGCGAACACATAACGGTTGGTATATCCAAAGGGCAGCTGCTTTCTGCAATCACTACAGAGTGCAGGGAAGAAAGTGCTGTCTTCGGGAATATGGAGGTCAATGCGTTCTGGGCCAGTCTGTTTCGTGCCAGAAACATTGCCTATTGATACGAAACTAAAAACACCTCTCTCTGGCTGTGGGTCTGCCAGTTCTGCCACAAGGGTTTCGTGGGGAAAATACAAATCCAGTTCCCGTACTTCACCTGTTTCCAGGTCAATCAAGCAGGGAGCGTGATAGCGGAAGCTGCTGCATAGACAGCACTCCTTTTGCCCCAGGGAAAAGCCTAAGACTGCCGCTGCTACCACAACGACAATCAGAACACCGCAAAGAATCTGCTGCCATCTCTTCACAGAAAATCACTTCTTTCTTTGATTGTATACTACTTATCGTCTGAACAGGTTTAGCACAAAATCGACTAGACGGAGCGGCAGGGGTTTCGGACGCAAATCGACTACGCAAGGTTGCCAATCAGCGCAGCCCTCGCAAAAATCTTCTTCCAGCCAGACTTCACTGGCTTCATAATGTGTGCCGTTCATCTCATTAAAGCATTTCAAACAAAATTCTGCCACGGTATTATCCCTCTTTCTTTGATTAGATATATCCTATGGGTGATGCAATATGGATAAGATATGCCCATGAAATATTAAGTATATCACCTATGGTTATTATAATTGGTGTATACTAAACTGTCTAGGGGTGTATACCGTGGGTGATACTGAACTTTTGAAAGAAATGGGAAAACGAATCATGGTTCGTAGAAAATCCCTGCGGATGACCCAGGAAGAACTAGCGGAAGAACTGGGTGTTTCTACCCAGATGATTTCCAATTTGGAACTGGGTAAAAAGGCTATCCGACCCGAAA
>JBGVLR010000053.1:0-17631 GCA_045124375.1 Acetatifactor sp. | reverse complement strand
ATACGTAAGCGCAAAATCATGCTCGCATGATTTGTGCGCCTACGTCCAGGGTTGTCTGAACTGTTACACATATACTGTGATAAGAGGTGTACTGCACCGGAATGGAGGAAAATATGGTAAGATTGATCATGCATGGATGTAACGGGAAAATGGGACAGGTGATTTCTTCCCTGGCAGCTGCAGACCCGGATGTGGAAATCGTAGCAGGAATAGATGCAAGAGATGACGGACACAATACATATCCGGTATTTGCCAAACTGGAGGACTGCGGAGTAGAAGCCGACTGCCTTATTGATTTTTCCACTGCAGCGGCAGTGGACCACATGCTTGAGGTATGTGCAGAGAAGCAGCTTCCCTGTGTAGTATGTACCACCGGCTTAAGTGAGGAGCAGCTTAAGAAAATACAGGAAACTTCAGAAAAGGTGGCAGTTTTAAAATCTGCCAACATGTCTCTGGGCATCAACCTGTTATTAAAGCTGTTAAAAGAAGCTGCCGGAGTTCTGGCGCCCGCAGGCTTTGATATAGAAATCGTGGAAAAGCATCATAATCTGAAAGTGGATGCCCCCAGTGGAACGGCGCTTGCACTTGCTGACTCTATTAATGAGGAATTTAATAACGAATACGAGTATGTATACGACAGAAGCAGCAGGAGAGAGAAGAGACCTCAGAAGGAAATCGGTATCAGTGCAGTGCGCGGCGGTACTATTGTCGGAGATCACGATGTCATTTTCGCCGGTGCGGATGAAGTCATCACATTCTCTCACACTGCATATTCCAAAGCGGTATTTGGCAAAGGTGCTGTACAGGCTGCCAAATTCCTGGCAGGAAAGCCGGCAGGGCTTTACAATATGAGCCATGTCATCGATGCACAGATGTAAGCCACAATCCTTTTTCAGGGGGGAAAAGTAAATGAACGAGATGGAATTAAAGGTGCTGAAAAGTATGGCACAAAGGTATCCCACAATAGCAGCGGCTTCTACAGAGATTATCAATCTGCAGTCTATTCTTAGCCTGCCAAAGGGGACAGAGCATTTTCTGACGGATATTCACGGAGAATATGAGCAGTTTAATCATGTGCTGCGCAACGGTTCGGGATCGGTTCGCAGGAAGATTGATGAAGAATTCGGCAATACCATCAGCAATAAGGATAAGAAGAGTCTGGCTACGTTGATTTACTACCCGGAGGAAAAGCTGGAAATCGTTCAAAGAGAAGAAGATAATATTGAAGACTGGTACAAGATATCCCTTCATCGTCTGGTACAGATCACGAAAAGAGTAGCGTCCAAATATACAAGATCCAAGGTGCGCAAGGCGCTTCCGAAAGATTTTGCATATGTAATTGAAGAACTTATCACGGAGAAAGAAGAGCTTCAGGATAAGGAAGCCTATTATAATGCGATTCTTAATACCATTATCAGGATCGGAAGAGCGCCGCAGTTTATCATCGCTTTAAGTCATCTGGTACAGCGTCTTGTCATCGACCATCTTCATATTGTGGGAGATATTTACGACAGAGGTCCCGGTCCTCATTTGATCATGGATACGTTATGCGACTATCATTCTGTGGATGTCCAGTGGGGAAACCATGACGTGGCATGGATGGGCGCGGCCAGCGGCAGCCTGGTCTGCATCGCCAGTGTCATCAGAGTAGCCGCCAGATATGGCAATCTGGCCACACTGGAAGAGGGGTACGGTATCAATCTGCTGCCTCTTGCAACCTTTGCCCTGGAGACTTATGCAGATACTAACTGTGATGTTTTTAAGATCAAATATAATACAGATTATAATACCAAGGATCTGAGTCTGGATACCAAGATGCACAAAGCCATTGCCATGATTTTGTTTAAACTGGAAGGGCAGGTCATCAAACGTCACCCGGAATTTCATATGGATGACAGGTTGTTGCTTGATAAAATTGATTTTGAGAAAAAGACCGTGATAATAGACGGGAAAGAATATCCCATGAAAGATGTGGATTTCCCTACCGTTGATCCCGAGAAACCATTTGAACTTACGGAAGAGGAGCTGCGAACCATGATGCGCCTGCAGCAGGTCTTCATGAAATGCGAGAAGCTGCAGCGTCATGTCAGATTCCTGTTTTCCAAGGGCGGCCTGTATAAGATTTACAACGGCAATCTGTTGTACCATGGCTGTGTGCCCCTGCAGGAAGACGGAAGCTTCAGCAAAGTGGAAATTTTCGGAAAGGAATACAGCGGCAAGGCTCTGTATGATATTCTGGAATATCATGCCAGGAGAGGATATTACTCGAAAGATGCTTCTGCCCGCAGGGATGGACAGGATATTCTCTGGTACATCTGGACAGGTCCGGGTTCTCCTGTATTCGGTAAGGAGAAAATGGCTACTTTCGAGCGTTATTTTGTAGCAGATCCTGAAACTCATCACGAGAGGAAGAATTGTTATTATCAGCTTTTGGAAAAAGAAGAAATTGTTAATCATATTTTGAAGGAATTCGGATTAAATGAAAAAGATGCCCATATCGTGAACGGTCATGTGCCGGTAGAGCAGGTACATGGGGAATCGCCCATCAAATGCGGAGGTAAGCTGCTGATCATCGATGGAGGTTTTTCCGAAGCATATCATGAGAAGACAGGCATTGCAGGTTACACTCTGGTATGTAATTCCAGAGGGATGCGTCTGGTTGCCCACGAGCCTTTTAAGTCTATGGAAGCGGCAATTATCAATGAATCCGATATTTTCTCTGATTCTATAGAGGTGGAAAATTTTTACCACAGGAAAATGGTGGCCGATACGGATAATGGTCGGGAAATCAAAGAAACAATTTATTACCTGGAAGAACTTCTGGAGGCTTACCGGGATGGTACGCTGATTGAAGGGGTATAATATAAAAGCTGCACATAGTCGGAAATGACAATGTGCAGCTTTTATTATTCTATTTTAACGATGAGTGGTCGTTTCGGTGGTAGTAGTGGCGTTGTGATCATTGCCGAGAACGTCATTTGTAATATTGGATACGCCGTTCGCAGCATCTTCAACCACATTGCCTACAGCATGACCGGCATCCTCTACGGCATTGCCGACTGCATTACCTGCATCGTTTATGACTCCATCATGAGTACCTGTTGTCTCTGTGATGACTTCGTTTGTACCATTCGTGATGTGGTCGGTGCCGGTTGTGGCATTGTTATTCAGGTGATCGGTAGCGGTTGTACCGTTATTATTAGTTGTTGTGCCGTTGGTAGTGCCGTTTGTGGTACCATTTGTGGTGGTACCGTTATTGGTGGCTTCAGTTCCGGCCATAGTACCGGAATTGTTGCCATTGTTGTCTGTGCTTTTCCTGGTGCAGGCTGCTGCCAGGCACACATAGGTCAGGATGATACCTAACACAAGAAGTTTTTTACTTTTCTTCATAGAGTCCTCCTTTTGGGCAGATGCCCTATTTATGAAAACATTGTTGCAGAGCTTGTACTTGTGTGAGTTTGCTTAGCTCGCTACTTAGTCTCTTCAAAAATTTTATTTTTATTCAAAATTTGTTTTCTTCAAAGTTGATTGCAGATATTTTGCAGAAAGTGTATAATAAGAAAAAATCAGATTTGGAGGGCAAGATGGAAGAAAAGCATCAGAGACGGGTTCGATATAAAGGGACGCATCCCAGAAATTATAAAGAAAAATATAAAGAATTACAGCCGGAGAAGTACGGGGACACGGTGCAGAAGGTAATGCAGAAAGGCTCAACGCCGGCGGGAATGCATATTTCAATCTGTGTTCAGGAGATATTGGATTTCCTGGAGATCAAACCGGGCCAGAAAGGGCTGGATGCAACTCTTGGATATGGTGGGCACAGCAGTAAGATGTTAGAGTGTCTGACTGCCGAGAAAGTGGATGGCAGTCACTTGTATGCACTTGATATTGATCCCATCGAGATAGTAAAGACAACGGAGCGCCTGAGGGCAAAAGGGTACGGTCCGGATGTCCTGACTATCTTACAAATAAATTTTGCTGATATTGATAAGGTGGCAGCACAGGCGGGAAAATTTGACTTCGTGCTGGCTGATCTTGGTGTTTCTTCCATGCAGATAGACAATCCGGACAGAGGATTTTCCTATAAAACAGAAGGTCCCCTGGATCTGAGACTGAATCCGGAGAAAGGGATTTCAGCGGCAGAGCGCCTTAAAAATGTGGATCAGGAAGAGCTGACGGGAATGCTTGTTGAAAATGCAGACGAGCCTTATGCAGCTGAGATTGCAAAGGCAATTGTGACAACGCTGAAAAGAGGCGGTAAGATCGAAACCACAACGCAGCTTCGTAATGTGATTGAGGAAACGCTTGCGTTTATCCCGGCAGTCGAGCGGAAGGAAGCAGTGAAGAAATCTTGTCAGCGGACGTTTCAGGCACTCAGAATTGATGTGAATAATGAATTTGAAGTATTATATGCTTTTCTGGAAAAACTTCCGGATGTATTGGCGCCGGGAGGCAGGGCAGCGATCCTGACGTTCCATTCCGGAGAGGACAGGCTTGTGAAGAAGTCTTTCCAGCAGCTTTATAAGGAAGGGATTTACAGTGATATCTGCAAGGATGTCATTCGTCCTTCAGCAGAGGAGTGTATCCGTAACAGCAGGGCGAAATCTACCAAGATGCGATGGGCTGTCAGGGCGAAGTAAGGCAACACGGATTATGAAAATCCAAGCTACGGTGACGGAAAAGTAAGGATAGAAAAGCAAGGATAGAAAAGCTAAGATAGACAACCGAGGAGGAGCAGAAAATGGAATTTCGTCCATGTATCGATATTCATAACGGACAGGTGAAGCAGATCGTAGGAGGCAGCCTTAAGGATCGGAATGATGAGGCTGTGGAGAATTTTGTGTCAGGACAGGATGCCGCATTTTATGCCGGACTGTATCAGAAGTATGGGATCAAAGGTGGTCATGTGATCTTGCTGAATCCTTCCACCAGTGAACATTATGAAGCAACGAAGAGTCAGGCGCTGGCTGCACTTTCTGCCTATCCGGGAGGACTTCAGGCCGGCGGAGGAATTACCCCTGAGAATGCGGCAGAATTTCTGAAAGCCGGAGCCAGTCACGTGATCGTGACTTCCTATGTATTTAAAGACGGTATGATACATTTTGACAGGCTGGAAGCAATGAGGAAGGCTGTGGGAAAGGAACATCTGGTCCTGGACGTGAGCTGCCGCAAAATAGGAGAGGAATATCGGGTAGTTACTGACAGGTGGCAGAAGGTGACACGGGAAGTTATGGACGTAAGGCTGCTTGACAGGCTGGCAGACTTCTGTGATGAATTCCTGATCCATGCAGTTGATGTAGAGGGAAAGGCACAGGGAATCGAGCAGACACTGGTAAGCATGCTGGGTAACTGGGGACATAAGCCGATAACTTATGCAGGCGGCGTACATGATTTTGAAGATTTGCGCCTGTTAAAAACGTTGGGGAAAGACAGGGTAAATGTGACCATAGGCAGTGCACTGGACTTGTTCGGCGGAAATATGAAATTCAAAGATGTGCTGGAATTTATGAAAGCGTGAGGGGCTGGGGCGCTCCTACATTGGCTGACGAGTGAACCGGGAAAATCATAAAAGGCTGTATACCTCTTGGTATACAGCCTTTTCACGGTCTCGTGTTATTGGCTTATAACTTGGTTACATTAACAGCCTGAGGTCCTTTTTCACCGTTTACTACATCGTATTCAACGGCAGCGCCTTCCTCCAGAGTCTTGAAACCTTCCATGTTCAGACCGGAGTAATGTACGAATACATCATGACCTGCTTCGTCAGAGATGAAACCATAACCTTTTTGGTTGTTGAACCACTTTACTGTACCTTTGTTCATTGTGATACCTCCAAATAATCAATCGCGCTGCAACTCCTGCAACAAGCTTAGAATAGCACAATGTATTTGAAAAGTAAAGAAAAAAGTTCTTGATTTTCCAAGAGAGTTGTGGTAGAGTACATACAGCTGACAAGACAGCTGACAAGATAACTAAAGAAGAAAGAGAAGACAACAGGAAAGAGGAAAAGTATGAATAAGATTAAGAAATGGTTAAATGAAATCTTTATTGACGGCTTGAGTGGAATGGCACTTGGACTTTTTTCCACATTAATTATAGGGACCATTATTGCGCAGATCGGCAGTCTGATCGGGGGAACCGTAGGAAGCTACCTGACGGCTATCAGTAATGTAGCCAAGACACTTACCGGTGCAGGTATTGGTGTGGGTGTTGCCTGCAAGTTCAAGCAGGGTCCCCTTGTGACGGTATCTGCCGCTGTGGCCGGTATGATCGGAGCTTGGCCGTCTGTGACTGCTATGGAAGCTTTTGCATTAGGAAAGCCCGGAGAACCTTTGGGAGCTTTTATCGCAGCATTGGTAGCTATCAAGATCGGACAGCTTGTAGCCGGTAAGACGAAGGTGGATATTATTGTTACCCCTCTTGCGTGCATCCTGTCCGGTGCGATTGTGGGCCTGGTGGTAGGACCTCCCATTACCACATTTATGGGCTGGCTGGGTGCTCTGGTCAATGTCAACGTAGAACAGCATCCTATTATCGGTGGAATCATTGTATCCGTTCTGATGGGCATGATCCTCACACTTCCCATCAGTTCCGCTGCTATCGGTGTATCTATGAGTATCAGCGGACTGGCAGCAGGTGCGGCAACGATCGGCTGCTGCTGTAACATGGTTGGCTTTGCCGTAGCAAGCTATCGTGAAAATAAAATGGGTGGATTGATTGCGCAGGGCGTAGGTACTTCCATGCTGCAGGTTCCCAATATTGTAAAGAAGCCCATTATCTGGATTCCGGCGATTATATCCAGCGCGATTTTAGGTCCCGTAGCTTCCGCTGTATTACATATGACCAGTACACCGGTTGGTTCCGGAATGGGTTCTGCAGGTTTCGTAGGACAGTTTGCAGCTTATGGCTCTATGGTTGCAGAGGGCAAGAGCAGTGTAGAGGCGCTCATACTGATCCTGATCATGCATTTTATCCTTCCTGCCATCGTTACGTTGATAGTTTCAGAGTTCATGAGAAAGAAAGGCTGGATTAAAGAAGGCGATATGGCTCTTGATGTATAGACATTTTGCACAAAAACAGAAAGAAAAATTTTGTAGATTAAGAGAAAATTAAGAAATACACTGGGAAAATGTTACAAAAATGTTAAGATAACGTTGCCTGGAAGAGTCACCTGTGGTAAAATAGAAACGTTTACCGGAGGTGACTTTTTTATGGAGCGAAAAAAACATAAGCATCAGAACAATCATGTGATCATTGTAACATCTGATGCGGTAGATGCAAATGTAAAACAATTTCGAATCAAACCCTGGATTTTGCAGACACTGATCATTGCAGGATGTGTGATCCTCGGAGCCATCTTAGGATACTTTATCTACGAACAGGAAGTATGGGATGTTGCAAATCGTCGTATTGATGAGCAGAAAGCAATTGTAACTCAGAAAGATGAAGAAATTGCCGGATTACAGGAGCAGATTGGCGGACTGAACACTGAGATTGAAGGGCTTACTGCAGAAATTGAGGGGCTGAATGAGAAAATAGCGCTTTTGAGCGAAACGGTGAATCAGAAGACTGCTACGATCGAGGAACTGACAGGAACGCTGGAAGAGCAGGCTTTACCTACAGAGTATCCTCTTACCGGTTCTGCACATATGGAAGAGAAGACGGACGGCGATCCCATGTATATCTTCACAGCATCCGCAGGCGTTACTGTAACAGCAACTGCAAATGGAACTGTCACAGCAATCAATGAGGATTCTGAATATGGTCATAACGTATGGGTAGATCATGGCAACGGATATATTACCATTTATCGAAACCAGGGAAATGTAAATGTGAAACTGGGTGATACTGTGGCAAAGGGAACTACAATATTCATCATAGGTTCTGATAATACAAAGTTCGGTTACCAGATTATGAAGGATGGAAACTATATTGATCCGGCAGAGATGTTGCCGATCAACGGTTAATGGACATCGAGGAGGAAGACGCATGTTTGGGAAAAAAGAGAATGCAAATATCAGAATCAACACCATGCTGGGAGCAGGCTCTGAATTTGCAGGTGGCTTTACGGCAGAAGGTTCAGCGAGGGTAGATGGTATTGTAAACGGCGATGTGAAGATTACAGGTACCCTGATCCTGGGCTCAGGCGGTAAAATCAACGGAAGCGTGACGGCAGAAGCTGCAATTATCGGAGGAGAAGTATTGGGAAATGTGGTAGCTCCCAAGAAAGCAGATTTGACAGCAACAGCCAGAGTTCTGGGTGACGTTACTACCAAAGTGATCATTATTGACGAAAATGCTGTATTCCAGGGAAATTGCTTCATGTATCAGGAAGTTAAGGAAAAAGAGGAGAAGCCTGAGATACCAAAAGGAGTCAAACCTTCTGACAGACCCAACAAGCGTACTGCGAAAGAAGCTTTGCAGGAAGCATTGCGGGAAGTAAAAGAAGAGGCACTCAGGGAAAATGAAGAGGAGAGTGCTCAGGAGACACAGGAAGAAAAAGAGGTTTCATGAAAGGTACATATAAAAGCCCTTACCGATAAGCTATAAGCTTACAGGCAAGGGTTTTTTTAATGGATCATTTGCCGATGCGGCCGAATACCAGATCATAACCATCGTTTCCGTAATTCAGTGAACGATTGACACGACTGATGGTGGCTGTGGAAGCACCGGTCTTCTCTGCAATTTCCAGATAAGTCTTGCGATCCTTTAACATTGCAGCTACCTCAAAACGCTGCGACAGGGACAAGAGTTCATTGACTGTACATAAGTCTTCGAAAAAGCTATAGCATTCTTCCTTGGTCTCCAGACTTAAGATGGCATCGAAAAGACTGTCTACTGCTTCTGTTTTTATTTTCTTGTTCATTTTGCAATACCTCTCTGATTACTTTTACACTGTAAAATATTGCAGTGCTGTCTAAGGACATTTTAGCATACAGAAGTGATAAAGTAAACAGATAATTCCTTAATTTAATATAAAGTTTCTGAAGAAAAGTGTTGTCATGTAGTTTTCAATACTATATAATAGAGGGGTACAAATAGAGATAAGGAAAGTCTTGTACCTAAGAAGGGGGCTGAAATAATGACCATTGATACAGAGAATCTGCTGCACAGTATACTGGATGGGCTGGACAAGCTGGATTATGTGAAAGCTGCCGATATTCCGAATATCGATTTATATATGGACCAGGTGACTACATTTATGGATACCAGACTGCGTGATCTGGCGCGCAATCCCGGTGTTGATAAGGTTATGACTAAGACCATGATCAACAATTATGCGAAAAATGACCTGCTTCCTCCGCCTGTGAAAAAGAAATATTCAAAAGAGCATGTTTTGTTGCTGTTTTTTATTTATTATTACAAGAATATTTTGTCCATTAGTGATATACAGACGTTGCTTAACCCGTTGACGGAGAAATATTTTCATAACGGCAGAGATTTTAATCTGGAGAAAATATATGAAGAAGTATTCAGTATGGAGGGAGAGGAGATTGAGGCGCTGAAAAAGGATGTAGAAGAAACGTTTGAAAAGGCGCAGAACACTTTCGAACAGGCTGAAGAGGAGGATAAGGAATTTCTGCGGATATTTGCTTTTATCTGTCTTCTGAGCTATGATGTCTACATTAAGAAGATGATCATAGAGAAAGTAATAGATGATATTTCCGAGCGCAGGAATGCGGCAGAAGGTAAGAATAAGGATACGAAGAAATAATAAGTAAAATGTGTCTGAACGGATGTCAGGCACATTTTTTCATCTTCGCAATATAATAAACTATCCTGAAAAAATGGAGGTTATTATGAAGAAGCGAATGATAGTATCTTTGCTGGCAGTGTGTCTGCTGGCGCTTTCACTGGCAGGCTGCACCAAAAAGCAGAAGTCTGCAGACGGGAGCGGGCTTATTGAAGTGACATTGAACGAAGTAGCCCATTCCATATTTTACGCGCCTATGTATGTGGCGATTGAAGAAGGGTACTTTGCAGAAGAGGGGATTGATTTGACTGTAGTAACCGGATTTGGAGCAGACAAAACTATGACCGCAGTATTGACCGGAGAAGCCGACATAGGTTTCATGGGAAGTGAGAGTACGATCTACACTTATGCAGGCGGGACGCAGGACTATGTTGTGAACTTTGCGCAGCTGACACAGCGTGCGGGAAATTTCCTGGTAGCCAGAGAGCCTATTGAGGACTTCAGCTGGGATATGCTGAAAGGGAAGGATGTTCTGGGTGGAAGAGCAGGCGGAATGCCTGAAATGGTATTCGAATATATCCTGAAAAAGAACAATATCGACCCTGCCACAGATGTTAACATCGACCAGAGCATTGACTTTGGTTCCACCGCAGCCGCTTTTTCCGGCGGGCAGGCAGACTTTACCGTAGAATTTGAGCCGCATGCCACTTCTTTGGAGCTGAAAGGTGACGGTTATGTAGTAGCCTCCCTGGGCGAAGATTCAGGCTACGTTCCTTATACGGCTTTTTCTGCAAAGAAGAGTTATATTGAAGAGAATCCCGAAGTCATTCAGGCATTTACCAATGCCCTGCAGAAGGGAATGGACTATGTACAGAGCCACACACCGGAAGAAATCGCCAAGGTGATCGCACCTCAGTTTGAAGGTACGGAGTTTGAGACGTTGGCAACAATTGTAAACAGATATTATGAACAGGATACCTGGAAGGAAAATCTGATTTTCGAAGAAGAAGCATTCACATTGCTTCAGAATATTCTGGAGGAATCTAAAGTTCTGGAAGAACGGGTTCCTTACGAAGATCTGGTGACTACTGAGTTTGCAGAAAAGGCAGCGCAGTAGCAGATAGATAGAAATATCAAAGAGACAAAATAAAAGGCGACAGCTGTCGGAATACTTAACAGCTGTTGCCTTTGTAACATCTCTTTATGATATGTAGATGATTTACTGTTTCAATCTGATATTTTTCAGCGCCCAAAGTCGCAGAGCCTTGGCGTTGGTGCTGATTTTTTCCAGAGAATCCAGGATAGCCTGAAAAGCGGACTGTTCGGATTCTTCTATGACACCATCTTCTGAAATTGCGATCAGTGAAGCTCTGAGAGTATCGATATCTTTCAGAGAACCCAGTACCTTCAGTGCCAGACGGTCAAAATCATCTATGGTGACTTCCTTTACGCTTCCTCGTCCCAGCGGACATTCCTGTGCGCAGTAGGAGTTACAAAGTTCCGGCGTATTGTAAGCGGCGGCCATAGCCTTAACTTCTTCCGGATACGGTGCAATAGTGTCCAGCTCGATGCGCGCCAGACGGGTACGATCGATGCCTATGATTTCGGCTGCCTTTTCACGGCTGGTCAGATCAGGATTGCTTTCAGCGGCTTCGGAGCGCGCCAAATAATACATGTTGTCAGCTGCTTTCGTTGCTTTCTTACCCATTTTATACTTCCCTCTTGTTATGTCTGATATAATAGTTATTTGTAACGGCGTTTTCTTACACCGTTACAGTATAGTTTAGATGAAAATGAAGAATTTGTAAAGATATTTCAGAAAGCTGTTGAGAGAATTCATAAAATTTGATAGAATAGAAAAAAGTGACCTGCTAAACGAGGCAGAAAATGATTACTTGAAAACGGGAGGTAAGGGTATATGGGACTTATAAAAGCAGCGAAGGATGCCATAACAACCATGCTGGAGGATCAGTGGAGAGAGTATTTCTATTGTGATTCTCTTTCATCAGATGTGCTGGTAGTGAAAGGCAGGAAGAAAGTCAGCAACGGCCGCGGTGCCAATAAAGGAAATGACAATATTATTACAGACGGCTCCATCATTGCAGTCAATGAAGGCCAGTGCATGATCATCGTAGATCAGGGACAAGTAGTGGAGTTCTGTGCAGACGCAGGAGAATTTGTATATGATAATTCCACAGAACCCAGCCTGTTTTCAGGTAATCTGGAAGAAAGCATCATGGATACGTTCAAAGCAGTGGGCAAGAGATTTACGTTTGGCGGAGCCACTGCCAAGGATCAGAGAGTATATTACTTTAATATAAAGGAAAATATGAGCAATCTGTTCGGAACGGCTACCCCGGTTCCTTTCCGCGTAGTGGATGCCAATATCGGCCTGGATGTGGATATCTCTATCAGATGTAATGGAGATTATTCTTTCCGTATTTGTGATCCGCTGTTGTTCTATAAGAATGTATGCGGTAATGTGGCTGACAGATTTGAAAAGTCTCAGATCGCAAGCCAGTTGAAGTCAGAGCTGATGAATGCCATGCAGCCTGCTTTTGCCAAAATCTCTGCTATGGGTGTACGTTACAGTGCCGTGCCTGCCCACAGTATGGAGCTTGCCGAGATTTTGAATAAGGAACTGAGCAGTAAGTGGAAAGACCTTCGGGGTATTGAAATTGTTTCCATGAATATCCGTGGCATGAATGCTTCGGAAGAAGATGAGAAGATGATCAAGGAGCTGCAGAAGAAAGCAGTGTATCGCAATCCTAATATGGCAGCAGCCGAGCTCGCTTCAGCCCAGGCAGATGCCATGAGGGCAGCAGCAAGTAATCAGGCTGCCGGTCCTATGATGGCTTTTGCCGGTATGAACATGGCAGCACAGGCAGGCGGAGTACAGGCCGGTCAGCTGTTCCAGATGGGCGGACAGCAGGCAGGCGGTCAGGCGCAGCCTACAGCAGCACAGATGGGCTTTACTCCCATGCAGCCTGCATCACAGGCAGGTGTGGCAGCAGCCGGATGGACCTGCAGCTGCGGTAAGACAGACAATAAGGGTAAATTCTGCGGGGAGTGCGGCGCCAAGAAGCCGGCGGATGCCGGGTGGACCTGCAGTTGCGGTACGGTTAACCAGGGTAAGTTCTGCATGGAATGCGGTGCTAAGAAGCCTACAGGTGCCGTTGCTTATCGCTGTGACAAATGCGGCTGGGAGCCGGAAGATCCTACCAAACCTCCTAAATTCTGTCCGGAGTGCGGTGATATCTTTAATGATGAGGATGTAAAATAGAAAGAGGTTTTATGAGCATTTACGATACACTGAATAAAGAACAGAAAGAGGCGGTCCTTACAACGGAAGGGCCGCTCCTTCTTCTGGCGGGTGCCGGAAGCGGTAAGACCAGAGTATTGGTACACAGGATCGCTTATCTGATTGACGAGATGTGCGTGAATCCCTGGAATATTCTGGCGATTACTTTTACCAATAAGGCTGCCCAGGAAATGAGAGAGCGTGTAGATCAGATCGTAGGCTTTGGAGCGGACCAGGTCTGGGTATCTACCTTTCATTCCACCTGCGTGAGGATTTTGCGCCGGTATATAGACAAGCTGGGCTATGACAATAATTTTACCATATATGATACAGATGACCAGAAGACTGTTATCAAAGACATCTGCAAACGGTTTGACATCGACACGAAGAAAGTGCGTGAGCGCACCTTTATGAATGCTATTTCTTCTTTGAAAGATGATTTGATCGGCCCCATGGAGTACCAGTTAAAGACCATGGGAGATTTTGAAAAAAAGAAGATCGCCATGGTTTATAAGGAATATCAGGAGGTCTTAAAGAAAAATAATGCACTTGACTTTGATGACCTGATCTGCAAGACGGTGGAGCTTTTCAAGGCCTGTCCCGAGGTACTGCAGTATTATCAGGAAAGATTCCGCTATATCATGGTGGATGAGTATCAGGATACCAATACTGCCCAGTTTGAACTGATCAGGCTGCTGGCAGACCGTTATCGCAATCTGTGCGTGGTAGGTGACGATGATCAGTCCATTTATAAGTTCCGTGGAGCCAATATCCGGAATATCCTGGATTATGAAAAAGTGTATCCGGAAGCCAAAGTCATCAAACTGGAGCAGAATTACCGTTCTACGCAGAATATTCTGAACGCGGCCAATACGGTCATACGTAATAATAAGGGAAGAAAAGATAAGGCTCTCTGGACTGACAAGGGAGAAGGCAGTCTGGTTCAGTACAGGCAGTTTGATACGGGATACGATGAGGCAGATTATATTGCCACAGATATCTGTGCCAAAGTAAAGAAAGGCAGAAAATACGGAGACTGCGCCGTTCTTTACAGGACAAATGCCCAGGCCCGTATGCTGGAAGAGAAGATGATCACCGAAGGAATTCCTTATAACGTGGTAGGAGGCGTGAACTTCTATGCCCGCAGAGAAATCAAGGATATTCTGGCTTATTTGAAGACCATTGACAACGGCAGGGATGATGTGGCGGTAAAGAGAGTCATTAACATTCCGAAGCGTGGTATCGGTGCTTCCACCATTGAAAAGGTAGATGACTATGCTGAGATGCGGGGCATCAGTTTCTATGATGCTTTGCGGGATGCGGACAATATCATGAGTATCGGAAGAGCCGGACAGAAGATAGATGGTTTTGTGACACTGATTCAGACCTTCCGCAGTAAAGCGCAGATTTACGGTATTGAGGACCTGATCAGGGATATTCTTGAGAAAACAGAATATAAGGAATATCTGAAGAGTCTGGACGAAGAGGATGTGGATGACCGTATCGCCAACGTGGAAGAATTGATCAGTAAGGCGGTAAATTATGAGGAGACCCACGATGAGCCGTCCTTGAGCGAATTCCTGGAAGAGCTGGCGCTGGTAGCCGATATCGACAATGTGGAAAGCGGCAGCAACAGAGTCATGCTGATGACACTGCACAGCGCCAAGGGACTGGAATTCCCGTATGTATACATGGCAGGTATGGAAGATGGCCTTTTCCCCAGTTATATGTCCATTAACTCAGATGATGATGCAGACCTGGAGGAGGAGCGCCGTCTGGCTTACGTGGGAATTACCAGGGCGAAAGAAGAGCTGGTAATGACCGGAGTGAGAGCCCGAATGCTTCGCGGAGAGACGCAGTATAATCCGGTGAGCCGGTTCGTCAGGGAGATTCCGGAAGATTTGCTGGAGAGCCAGATGGCATCCAGACAGTCAGGCTGGTCCTCTGATGGTGCGGGTGCAGGCAGACAGAATGCGTATGGCAGCAAAAACAGTGGGAATGGATTCGGTTTCGGAGATACTGCGTTCAGCGGATTTGGCGGAAACAGGGCCGGCAGTTATGGGAACGGCAGTTATGGAGCCGGCAGCTACGGAAATGGCAGTTATGGAACCGGCGGCTATGGTCAGAACCGTAAGATGGACGATACCGTGTTTGACCCACGCCCCAAGGCTGTTTTAAAGCCCAAGGCAGTAGCCAAAGCGGACAAGCCTTTCATTGCACAGGGCGTAGGAAGCTTAAATCGTCTGGCAGGAATCAACAAAGGTGTTCCTTATCAGGCTCCGGATGCGATTGATTATGAAGAAGGAAGCCGCGTCAGACATATTAAATACGGTGAGGGCACGGTAGTCAAGATTGACAAGGAGCCCAGAGATTACAAGGTTACAGTGCAATTTGATCTGGCAGGACAGAAAATCATGTATGCCTCTTTTGCAAAATTGAAAAAAATAGATTGACAGTAGTAATTTTGATTCAGATGTGGTATTCTATTATTAGTTTAATACCACATATCGGTGAGTATTGCGTATGTTATAAGGTATATGATTGTCATAGAGAAAGGAAGATAAAATATGAGTAAGCTGAATTTAAGTGAAATAGCTAAATTAAAGGAAATAGTCAGTGAAAAGGAAAAAGAAGATAAGGTATGGAAAATTTTACTGTGGGTACTGGCTGTTATCGGTGTAATTGCTGCAGTTGCAGGCATTGCTTATGCCGTTTATCATTATTTGAATCCTGATTATCTTGAGGATTTCGAGGATGAATTTGAAGATGAGTTTGAAGACGAGGATGATGTCTTCGAGGACGAATTATAAAGACAGATCTTGCAAGTTGGTCATAATGAACGGAGAGGAGGAGACAGCTGCCTCTGAAGAAGAGGAAGCTGTCTGTTTTTTGTATGAAAAAAGGACAGGTATACGAGGGTATTGTTGAGAAAGTGAATTTCCCCAACAAAGGTGTGGTACGAGTAGGAGAAGAGACCTGCATCGTTAAGAACAGCCTGCCCGGTCAGAAAGTACTTTTGGGTGTAAATAAAGTCAGAAAAGGAAAGGCAGAAGGCCGTTTGATCGAGGTGCTTGAGAAATCACCGCTGGAGACCGGAGAACCCTGCTCCCATTTCGGAGTGTGCGGCGGCTGTACTTATCTGTCACTGCCTTACGAAGAACAGCTGAAAATCAAAGAGCAGCAGGTGAAAAAGCTTCTGGACGGTGTACTTGATAAACAGGAAGAAAGCTGGACCTGGGAGGGCATCAAGGGTAGCCCCAAGTGCTATGAATACCGCAATAAGATGGAATTTTCGTTCGGGGATGAGGTAAAAGACGGTCCTCTTTCTCTTGGCATGCACAAAAGAGGCAGCTTCTATGATGTGGTAACGGTGACAGATTGTAAGATCGTGGATCAGGACTATCGCCTGATCTTAAAGACGGTATGTGACTATTTTGCCAAGGAGAAAGTGACATTTTTCCATAGACTCAGGCATGAGGGCTACCTGCGCCATCTGTTGGTAAGGAAGGCTTCCAAGACCGGCGAGATCCTGGTAGCACTGGTGACCACCTCTCAGAATCCCTGGGCAGTGAGCGGGGAAAGCGGCGCGTTGCATGAGGAAAACGGGATAGATACACAGGGATGTGTAGGATTACAGGAAACTGCAGGACCACAGGGATGTGTAGGGTTACAGGAAAGTGCAGGATCACAGGAAGGTGCAGTATTACAAGGAAGCGCAGCTTCTTTGATAGATGGTTTCTGTAAGGCTCTTCGCAGCCTGGAGGAAGACGGGAAGCTTGCAGGTACCTTCCGCGGTATTCTTCATATTACGAATGATTCACTGGCAGATGTGGTAAAGTGCGATCACATGGATATCTTGTATGGCTGCGATTATTTCTATGAGGAATTATTGGGCCTGAAATTCAGAATCTCCACCTTTTCTTTCTTCCAGACCAATTCCTACAGTGCGGAAGTTTTGTATCAGACGGCGAGAGAGTACGTGGGTGACTTGAGTAAGCTTGCAGATGGCGGTAAGGCACCTACGGTATTCGACCTTTACAGCGGAACCGGTACCATAGCACAGCTCATGGCTCCTGTGGCAGGAAAAGTCATCGGCGTGGAAATCGTGGAGGAGGCAGTGGTGGCTGCACGCGAGAATGCAGCACAGAACGGACTGAACAACTGTGAGTTTATTGCCGGAGATGTGCTGAAGGTATTAGATGAAGTGGAAGAGAAGCCGGACATGATCATCCTGGATCCGCCTCGAGATGGGATTCATCCCAAGGCGCTGCCCAAAATCATTGGATATGGCGTGGAGCGGATCGTGTATATTTCCTGTAAGCCGGATAGCCTGGTGAGAGATTTGAAAGTGTTCCTGGATGGGGGATACCGGGTGGAGAAGGCTGTGGCGGTGGATCAGTTTCCGTGGACGGCGAATGTCGAAACTGTAATTCTTTTGTCCCGAAAAACTCCAGATGCAATTATTGAAATTGACTTGGAGATGTCAGAACTTGATTTAACAAGGGCTGAAAGCAAAGCAACCTATAAAGAAATCGAAGAATATGTGCAGAATAAATATGGTCTACATGTTACCAATTTATACATCGCACAAGTGAAAAGGGAATTTGGAATTATAGAACGCATCAATTATAATGTG
>JBGVLR010000052.1:0-9849 GCA_045124375.1 Acetatifactor sp. | reverse complement strand
GAGATTTTTAGAGGCGAAGGAAATGCTCACAGAAGAAGAGCGGAAAGAAGGAGTGACTATGTGTGACGGATTAGATAGGATTGAGAATCGTGGAATTGAGAAGGGAAAGGAGATCGGAAAAGAGATTGGCAAAGAGATTGGAGAGGAGCGTATGTTACAGCTGGTTCAATGTATGATGGAAAATGGAGAGACCGGGCTGATTCCGGAATTAAGCAGGAAGCCGGAACTGTTACGAGAGATGTATCAAAAATACAATCTGCTATATTAATAGTGTAGAGTAAAAGATGTAAAAATACGGGGCTTGATGAAACATTATCATGTACTTTGAAGACTATTATGTTAGAAGGGAGAATATAAGTCGGCAATAAGGAGTGGCAGGGAATATGAAGATAAATAAGATAACAGTTCTGTTATTAACAATATGGTTTGCGATGATGCTGATTGGCTGTAATACGACTGGAATATCGAATGAAACGGGCGAAACAAATAAAGAAAGTGAAGAAAAAATTCTCACTCAGGCTCCCAATGTTACGATATCTAATTCTGAAGAAGCAGTTGTTCTACCATTTGGCCCGGGTGAATGGGAATATAATCTGAAAATTGTCTGTCAGATATTCGCGAAGTGGAAACGGGAAAGTTATGCAGGAAATAGCAGCTATTGCATCATGTTGACTGCGGAATAAGGAATTGTAATAGAATGGGGACTGCATAGGGCAGTCCCTTAATTTTATTTTAAAATGGAAACAAAACGGTTGAAAGATGGAATGAAATATGATATTCTGTTGGAAAGATGAGTTGTGTCTATGGAAAGATAGGAGGGTTCTCCATGACAATAGAGGAAATGAAAGAGGCAAAACGGCAGAAAGGCTATACATACGAACAGGTTGCGCAGCTGTCCGGTGTACCGCTCGGCACGGTTCAGAAGATATTCTGCGGAGAGACCAGGGCACCCAGATATGCTACTCTGCAGGCGCTGGAAAAGGTATTTCGCTATGAAAGGATAACGTATGATTTTCAGACAACATCCGATAAGCCGGGGAAACCGGGCATGATGCAGGAAGAAGCAGTCTATCAGGTGGCTAAGGAGCAGGGAGATTATACGATAGAAGACTACTATGCTTTGCCAATGGATAAAGGAGTAGAATTGATAGACGGTGTCATTTATAATATGAATCCCTCTACTTTAGTGCACCGGGCGGTGGCGGAGGAAGTCTATTTTCAGGCAGCTGATTTCTTTAGAAAGAAAAAGGGAGAAGGGATTGTCAAAATGTGGCCCATAGATGTACGTCTTGACTGCGACAATAAGACAATGGTGCAGCCTGATATGCTGATTCTGTGTGACAAGAATAAAGTCATGCGCTGGGGGATTATGGGGGCACCTGATTTTATCCTGGAGGTACTGTCTCCGGCTACCAGAAAGAAAGACTGCTTTAAGAAAATGGTCAAATACATGGAGGCCGGGGTAAAGGAATACTGGATCATAGATCCGGATACGAAGAAGTTGGTTATTTACCGATTTGAGGAAGAAATCTGCCCTGTCATCTATGACTTGCAGGGGAAAGTACCTGTAGGAATCTATCATGGAGCATTGGAAATCGACCTTGATCTTGTGGCAGAGACCATGCAGGACTGTCCGAATGACGGAGAAGATGATTAATACTTGCAGATAGGGATTGTTTTTCATAAAAGAAAGGATACAATATGAAATTCCTGCACACAAGTGATTTACATATTGGTAAAAAATTATATGAGCTGTCCATGTTAGAGGAGCAGCAGGAGGCTCTTGCACAGATATACGAGATTGCGCTTACAGAGAAGGTAAATGCAGTAGTGATAGCAGGAGATGTGTATGACAGGGCTGTTCCTTCTACAGAGGCAGTGGTCCTGCTGGATGATTTCCTGACCAGGCTGGCGGAAGCAGGGATTCCAGTAGTCATGATCAGCGGAAATCATGACTGCGGAGAAAGGGTGGCGTTTGCCGACCGGATTCTGGAACGACAGGGAATCCATATAGCAGGCTCCTATGAAGGGACTCTGAAAGATGTAGCGCTTACGGATGAATGGGGGACGGTACATTTTATCTGCATGCCTTTTATCAAACCGGCAGTAGTTGGCGCTCAGACGAGTGCGGAAGCAGTAGAGAAGATGCTTGCTGATGTGCCGATGTTGGGCGGGCCGCACAGATATGTCCTCGTTACACATTATTTTGTCACGGGAGAACAAGGAGAAGAGCCCCAATTGTCGGATTCTGAGACAGGGGTGAGTGTGGGAGGTCTGGACAATATTCCCTCTTATCTGTTTGACAGCTTTTCCTACGTGGCTCTGGGACATATTCACAAGCCTCAACGCATGGGAAAGAGAAATGTACATTATTGCGGATCGCCCCTGAAATATTCTTTCTCCGAAGCCATGCAGGAGAAGGGTGTAAATATTGTGGAGCTGAACGGAGAGGGAGAGGTCAGGGTAGAGCACAGAATGCTGAAACCTATTCATGATATGCGCTGTATCAGAGGGAAGTTAAGTGAATTGATGACGGCAGCAGGCGATACCGGAATTTCTAAGTGGGCAGATCGGGAAGATTACCTGCAGGTGACCTTGACGGATACTGAGGAACTGATCGATCCCATGGGGACGCTCAGGAGCGTATATCCTAATGTACTTCAGATTATTCTGGCAAAGAATGTGTCAGAAGAAGAAACGGAGTACGAAAGCAGGCTGAGCGGAGAACGAAAGGGCATTACAGAATTATTTGCAGACTTTTATGAAATGTTAAAAGGAGAACCACTTGACGAGGTGCGCAGGGGATATGTAGAAGATGCGGTGAAGGAGGCGGAGGGAGAATGAGGCCGTTAGAGTTGATCTTGTGTGGGTGGGGACCCTACAGAGATAAAGTAGTCATTAATTTCAGGGACTTTGAGGGACAGGGGTTATTCCTGATCACGGGTCCTACCGGAGCCGGAAAGACCACCTTGTTTGATGCCATAACTTATGCACTGTATGGGGCACTTAGCGGTGAGATGAGGGATAAGGAACGTGCCGGGGTCAGAAGTGATTTTGCACCGGAAAACATACCTACTTACGTGGAACTCACCATGGAGCATGGCAGCAAGGTGTATCGTATCAACAGGAATCCCAGGTACCTGCGCCCCAAGAAGCGGAGCAAGGGCAGTAATGGATTCGTAGAGGAAAAGGAGAATGCAGTGCTGTATCTGCCTGACGATACGGTTTTAGAAGGTGTTAAAGAAGTCAATGCCAGACTTCTTCAGATATTGGCATTGGATTACAGTCAGTTTAAACAGATTTCTATGATAGCTCAGGGGGAATTTGCCAGATTGCTGACTGCACCTCCGAAGGACAAGACCAGGATATTCCGGGAAATCTTCGGCACGGGAATCTATGACAGGTTTACTTGTGCCTTGGGCAATCGTTCCAGAAATCTGTATACACAGGTCATGGAGCAGAAGCACAAGCTGAATGAAGATATTCGTATGCTGACCCATGATCTGGAGCATTCCAGGTGGAGATCAGAAATACGGGAGAGGCTGCTTGGACTGACCGGGGAGCAGAACTGGAACTACGCAGAAGTGAAAGACTGCCTGAAAGAAATGGAGCAGATGGCAGCAGACGAAGTACGTGAGGCTAAGCAGGCATATCTTACCGCAGATAAAAAGGTGGAGCGGCTGACAAGGTGTCTGACGGAGCTGAAAGAAGAGAACTTAAAGATCAGACAGTTTCATAATGTCGCTGAGGAAAAGGATAAAATCAAAGCGGAGCATAAAATATATGCCGAAAGAGAGAAGATGCTGGCAAAGGCAATAAATGCAACAATGGCGGAACCGGCAGAGGTAAAAGCTATCCAGAGCAGCGAGGACGTGAGGAAAAACAGGGAGGCGCAAAAGCTGCTTACTAAGGAGTTAGAAGCATTGCAGCAGGAGTTGTCAAGGCTTTCTTATCTTGCAGAGAATAAAGAAAAGCTGGAAATGCTGATTATAGTAATGGCAGACCTGGAAACCTTGCAGAAAGAATACGGAAAGTTGGATACGGAGAGAAAAGGCAAGGAGAAAGTATTTGCTGAGGGTCAGAAAAGCTATCTGGAGAAAGAAGAACTGTGCAGGCGTTATAAGCAGCAATATGAAGAGGCTGACAGGCAAAGAAAGCTGTCTGCCATTGGCATTGCTGCAAGCCTGCTGAAAGAAGGCAGCCCATGCCCTGTGTGTGGTTCCCTGCACCATCCAAAGCCCGCTGCAATTTCAGAAAGCATTATCTCCGAAGAAGAGTTGGAATCACTGAAAGAACAGTGGGAGACCGCCCAGAAGGAGCTTACTGTCCGGCATGAAAAGGTGGTACAGTACAAGACCGGTCTGGAGATACTAAAGCAGAACAGTACCAAGATGCGGGAATCCATAGAGGAGAAACAGGTAATCCTGAAGCAACAGGAGGGCAAGTTTGTAAGTGAATATCTGGCATTGACGCCTGCCAAGGCCGGGAAGCGGTTTCGGGAAGAAACAGAGCGTCTGCAGCAGTTGGGGATACTGATAGAAGAGAAGCAGAAGCAGCAGGAGCGTCTTGCAGCAGAAGAGAAAGAGGCTGTATGCAAAGCACAGGAAGCGGAGGCTTTATTCCGGGATGCATTGACACAGTGCGGTTTTCAGAGTAAAGTAGAATACGAACGGGCTAAAATGACCAGAAAAGAGCGGGAACAGCTTGATCTTCAACTGAAGGAATATCGCAAGCGGGAGGCCGCTAACAGGGAGCTTTATGAACACTTGAAGGCATCTGTGAAGTCTGCGGAAGAAAAGGATCCGGCTCCCGTGGAAGCCGAACTGGCAGAAGTCAGACAGAATAGGAAGGATGCACTGGAAGGTCAGAAAGTTTGGGACAGGCATCTGGCGGAAGTGCGCAGAACTCTGCAGTTAATGCAGAACAGACGTGAACAGATGGAATCAAAAGAGAAAGAATATGGCTATGTGAAAGACCTGGAGAATATGGCCTGTGGCAATAATTCGAAGAAGCTGGTGTTCGAGCAGTACGTGCTGGCAGGATACTTTGAGGAAATCTTAAGGGCTGCCAATCTGCGGTTTTCCAGGATGACCTCCGGCCGTTACGAGATGTCCCGGGTAGGACAGGTGGGGGACGGCAGAGTGAAGGATAATCTGGAGATTCAGGTGATGGACCATTACACCGGTAAATATCGTTCGGTCAGGACACTGTCAGGCGGAGAAACCTTTAAGGCATCTCTGGCTCTGGCGCTTGGGATGAGTGATGTGGTTCAGGCCATGAGCGGAGGCATCAGAGTGGATACTCTGTTCATAGATGAAGGGTTTGGAGCACTGGACAGCGAATCGCTGGATCAGGCGTGCGAGACCTTGATGAGCCTGGTGGAGAAGAAACGTCTGATAGGGATCATTTCCCATGTTCAGGAATTGAGAGAACGGATAGACAGGCAGCTGATCGTAGACAGGACGGCGTCGGGCAGTACTGTGAGAGTTGTGTAGCACGGTAAAATGGTCATTACGGAAAAGGAGTATAAAATGAAGAGATGGAAGAAAGGAACGCTTCTTGTGGCTGCAACGATATTGTGCGTGGTAGCGGTGGCAGCATGCGGAAAAGACGGGGATGGTACGAAGGTAGTATTTACCACCGGATTTGGCAAGTCGGATGTTTTCCGGATAGAAGATGAAGTATGTAAAAAAGAGGAAGTGATGGTCTATCTGACCACGACCCAGAATCAATATGAGGAAGTATATGGAACGGAAATCTGGGATACAGAGCACAATGATGTCACTCTGGAAGAGAATGTGAAAGAAACGGTACTTGCAAAAATCGCTCAGATTAAGACCATGTATCTTATGGCTATTGATCGTGAGGTGACATTGACGGAAGAAGAGTCAACTCAGGTAGAGAATGCAGCCAATGAATACTTCAATTCTCTGAATGAGAAGGAAGTGGAGCTTATGGGCGTAACACTGGACACAATCCGTGGCCTGTATGAGGAATATGCTTTGGCTGAGAAAGTGTATGAGACGATCATTCAGGATATCAATCCGGAAATCAGCGATGACGAGGCCAGAATCATCACAGTTCAGCACATTTTGCTCAAAACAGGAAGCACGGATAGTGAAGGCAACAGAATCTCTTATTCTGACGAAGAGAAAGCAGAAGTATATGCCAAGGCGCAAGAGGTTCAGGCAATGGCTGCGGAAGGCACAAAATCTTTTGAAGAGCTAGCTGCGCAGTACAGCGAAGATGATACTATTACCTACTCTTTTGGAAAAGGAGAGATGGACCGGGCGTTTGAGGAGGCTGCATTTCAGCTGGAGACCAATGCCGTCAGTGAGATCGTGGAGAGTGAGGCAGGGTATCATATCATCAAGTGTATCAGTACCTTTAATATAGAGCAGACGGATGCAAATAAGGTGAAAATCCTGGAACAGCGCAGAAAGAATGCATTTGGACAGGAGTATGATGCTTTTGTCAAGACGCTTACCAGACAGCTCAACGAGGAGCTTTGGAGCCAGATTACCCTGATCCATGACAGTCAGGTCACCACATCAGATTTCTTTGATGTGTATAGCCGCTATTTTGATGAATAGTATCATGGGGCGAAGCCGAGTTATTTGCCGGAAATGGGGGCTTCCTGGGGCACTTGGGCTGGTATGCGAGCGGACTTTACGAAAATTTTAGAAATCCGCAAAGCCGCATAAAATGGGCTTTTTTTGAAAATTATTAGCACTCATCATGAATGAGTGCTAATTTTATCTTGACATTTAAACCGGACAGAGCTAAACTGTTAGTCAGTAAGAAATAACTGCCTTAGAAAGAACAGATAACATTCTCCTTCCGGTGAAATCATTTGGGCGGATGCGGGAAGCGGTTATCCGAATATAAAAAGAAAAGGATGTGGTTGTAATGGCAGCTAAAAGCGGTAGCTTATCTATCAATAGTGAAAACATTTTCCCCATTATCAAGAAGTGGTTGTACTCCGATCACGATATTTTCTACAGAGAGCTGGTATCCAACGGTTGTGATGCTGTTACCAAGCTGAAGAAGCTGGATATGATGGGAGAGTATACTCTTCCGGAGGATTACAAGGCAAGAATCGATGTGGTAGTTGACCCTGAGAAGAAGACCCTGACATTTACTGATAACGGTCTGGGAATGACTGCAGATGAAGTGGATGAATATATCAATCAGATTGCATTCTCCGGCGCAACTGATTTCATTGAGAAATATAAGGACAAGAGCAATGCTGACCAGATCATCGGTCATTTCGGTCTGGGCTTCTATTCTGCATTTATGGTAGCAGATGAAGTTCACATTGATACACTTTCTTACAAGGAAGGTGCTAAGCCTGTACACTGGGAGTGTGACGGCGGTACAGAATTTTCTATGGAAGATGGCGACAAAGAAGGAGTAGGTACTACCATTACCCTGTTCCTGAACGAAGACTGCCTGGAATTCTGTAATGAGTACAAGGCTCGTGAAGTTCTGAAGAAGTACTGTTCTTTCATGCCTACCGAGATTTATCTGTCCAAGGCCAACACCACAGAGACTCAGATCATCAAGGAAGATGAGAAGAGAGAAGATGACGTGGTTCTGGAAGTGATCGAGCCGGAGAAAAAGGATGAAAAGAAAGAGGACGCCGTGAATGCTGAGGCAGCCGAGAACACTGAGGCAGCTGAGGAGAAGCAGCCTGAGCCCAATAAGCTGAAGATCAGAAAACGTCCGGAGCTTCTGAACGAGACACATCCTCTGTGGACCAAGCATCCCAACGAGTGTACCAGAGAAGAATATCTGGAGTTCTACCGCAAGGTATTCCAGGATTATAAGGAGCCTCTGTTCTGGATCCATTTGAATATGGATTATCCTTTCAACCTGAAGGGTATTCTGTACTTCCCTAAGATCAACACAGAGTATGAGTCCATTGAGGGTACCATCAAGCTGTATAACAATCAGGTATTTATTGCCGATAATATCAAGGAAGTCATCCCTGAGTTCCTGCTTCTGTTAAAGGGTGTCATCGATTGCCCTGACCTGCCTCTGAACGTATCCAGAAGTGCACTGCAGAATGATGGCTTTGTTAAGAAGATATCCGAGTACATTTCCAAGAAGGTAGCAGATAAGCTGTCCGGAATGTGCAAGACTGAGAAAGAAGAATATGACAAGTACTGGGACGATATCAGCCCGTTCATCAAATTCGGATGCCTGAAGGATGATAAGTTCTGTGAGAAGATGACAGATTACATCCTGTTCAAGAATCTGGATGGTAAGTACCTGACCCTTCCCGAATGTCTGGAAGTGAAGCCGGTTGACTCAGATAACGCTGAAGCAGGTGCTGCTACAGACGAGAATGGTGAGAAAGTAGAAGCAGAAGTAGTATCTGACACAGACGAGAATGCAGATGAGGAAGAAGCGGCTGAGGAAGAGAAGAAGGAAAAGATCATCTACTATGTAACCGATGAACAGCAGCAGAGCCAGTATATCAACATGTTCAAGGCTGCCAAGATGGATGCCGTTATGCTGACCCACAATATCGACCAGCCTTTCATCTCTCAGTTGGAGAGTAAAAATGAAGGCATCAAGTTCATGAGAATCGATGCAGATGTAACAGATGCTATGAAGTCCAAGACCTCCAAGAAGGCTGAGAAAGAGATGGAAGAGCAGGCAGAAGCTATCGGCAAGATCATGAAGAAGGCTTTGAAGAACGATAAGCTGAATGTAAAGGTTCAGAAACTGAAGAATACGAAGGTTTCTTCTGTACTGACCCTGTCTGAGGAGAGCCGCCGTATGCAGGATATGATGAAGATGTATTCTATGCCCGGTATGGACATAAGCGCATTTGGAGGAGACGGTGAGACCTTGATCCTGAACGCTAATCATCCTCTGGTACAGTATGTAACAGAGCATCAGGACGGCGAGAATGTAGAGATGATCTGTGAACAGCTTTACGATCTGGCTAAGCTGCAGCAGGCACCTCTGGCACCGGAGGCTATGACAAGATTTATTGCACGCAGCAATGATATCATGATGCTGTTGGCTAAATAAGAATGACAGATAATAAAACGGGATTGGTTGATGTGACCAATCCCGTTTTATTTACTCTACCAGCTGCAAATCATACAGCTTCTTATACAATCCATTCTGTGCCAGCA
The DNA here is from genome assembly GCA_045124375.1 of Acetatifactor sp. Classification (GTDB taxonomy): domain Bacteria; phylum Bacillota; class Clostridia; order Lachnospirales; family Lachnospiraceae; genus Acetatifactor. The sequence continues at coordinate 697 of JBGVLR010000052.1, read as the reverse complement.
GTTCCTGATGTGATCCTGCTTCTTTGATCTGTCCCTTATGCATGACGATAATCTTATCCGCATGCTGGATGGTAGAAAGTCTGTGGGCTACCATGATGGTAGTGCGGCCTTCCATCAGGGTGGAAAGCGCCTGTGTGATCAGACTTTCTGTCTCAGTGTCGATATTGGCAGTTGCCTCATCAAGCACCAGGATAGACGGCTTGTAAGCCAGTGTACGGGCAAAGGAGATCAACTGACGCTGGCCGGCAGATAAAGTACTTCCGCGCTCCGTAACAGGAGCATCGTAGCCTTCAGGCATCTTTTCAATGAAAGTATCGGCATGAACGGTGCGGGCAGCAGACTGCACATCTTGCAGTGTAATATTTTCATTTCCCAGTGAAATATTACTCTTAATATCTCCGGTAAACAGGAACACATCCTGTTGTACCTGACCGATAGCACCTCTCAGCACATCTGTATCGATGTCCTTGATATTGACCCCATCGATGAGAATTTCCCCTTTCTGGATATCGAAATACCTTCCGATTAAGTTCAGGATAGAAGTCTTTCCTGCTCCTGTGGCTCCAACGAAAGCTACTTTTTCACCGGGATGAATGACGAAACTTACATCCTTTAGGATATAATCATCTTTTTCATAGGCAAACCATACATGCTTGAATTCGATTCTTCCCTGAATCTGTACGGGTAACGGCTTATC
>JBGVLR010000051.1:0-2056 GCA_045124375.1 Acetatifactor sp. | reverse complement strand
TCTGCTTTCATCTGCTCCGTTATCCCCTCTCTCTCCTTCATCTGTCTGGTCAGAAGCTCCATTCTCTCCTCTGCCTGCTCCTGTATCATCAACAAGTGTTCCTTCAGCTTCCCGCTCAGAAGAAGTCCCGTATATACTCCGTTCTTGTGCTCCTGTAAGAACTTCTTCCTCATCAGTCCGTACTTTGTCAGTACCTCCTTCGGCTGTTCGTCCATTGCTACCATCGGTATCTGATAATCCCCGTTCTTCTCGTATGTCAGATTCATCATATTTGCTCCTTTCCCCGGCTTCTCCGGTCTGTTTGATAGATTCTCCGTCTTGGCTTTCGCTTTCACGCTTTAAAGCATTGTAGCGTGTTTCTGAGGTGTTTGCAAGTCCTTTTTGAGCAGAATTTTCCGCTGTGCGATTCTCTGCTTTCTCCCTCTCATACACCCCGATTGCTTTGCCTATCTCCATCAGGATAGGCTTTGATAAATCGGACACGTTACTGCCAAGCTGTGACAGCGTTTCCACTGTGTTAAACTCATGGATATAAGGGAAGTTTATTTCCTCGGCAAGCTCACTCTCCTCCATGCCACACCGCTTTAAAACGGTATAGGCAATGCTGTCGGCAAGGGTTTCCCGTATCCTTACTTCCACGTTCAGCTCGTCCAGTTCCTCTAAAAAGCTCCCTTCCTTTAAGTATTCCATATCCGAAGCAAGCTCTTTATAACAGTCCTCTGCAATCCGTCCGGCAATCTCCCGGATACGTCCCACAAACCCGGCTTCCCTGTCGGTGTCCCCATAAGTTTTTTCCAAACGGGAAATCACTGCTTCCATGTGTTCCTCACGCATCTCCCAAAGGTTAGGAAATTGTCCGATTTTTCTTGCCTTATGCACATCTGAAATATCAAAGACATACTTCAAACCGGAAAAACTATCCTCATCAATCAACGCAATGCCCTTTGCACCTTTGTTTACCCAGCAGTGCATCTTTTCATTCCATATCTCTATGGAAGCACAGGCGGTTGCATCCGGTCTTTGGGCATAGATTAAAAGCTGTTCCTTGAACGGATATTTGTACAGTCTGGAAGCAGTATTCAAGTACCGCCTCCAGCTTTCTTCATTCCGCACGACTTCTTTTGCTGTTTCCTCTGCCAGTGCGGAAATCAATTTATATTTTCTCATGGTAAACCTCCGTAAAAAAGGCTGTAAGGCACTTTAAGCACCCTACAGCCTGTGATCAGTTACTTATCGGCATCAGGCATAAAAACCATGCTCCTCAATGCCTTTTTCCAGAATACAGTTAATCAGTTCCTCCAGCTCCACGTTGTTAATCTCGCTGACAACGATCAGCTTTGCAAGGGTATCCTTCGGAACAGATACCGCATAGCTCTCCTCATCCGCACGAAGCTCATGGACACAGATGCCAAGTCCCTCTGCAATCTTGCACATAACACCAAGCTCCGGCTCCTTAACCCCTGCCATAATGTCAAGGATTGTTCTCTCCGGCACACCGGAAATTCTGGAAAGCTCCGCAATCCCGATTTCTTCCTCTTTCATCACGTTTAATAACTTATCTCCTGTTGTATACATATCCCGCTCCTCCTATATTACGGCTTCCTTTTTCTTTTCCGGTACAGAATGCTCTTTCCCGGCATTCATCTTAATAACAGCATCCTTCTTCTCCGCAAGTTTCTCTTTTACCGAAACACGCTCATGGCGGTTATCTCTTTTTTCCTCTTTCTGCTTGGCACGATCCTCTGCCCGGTCACAGCGGAACAGTTCATGTTCTTTGGCATCATACTCATACACATGATCCGAAAGACGTTCTCCCGGCGCCACCTGTGTCTGATTTACTTCCTGCACCATCTGCTCAAGTTCTTTAAACTCCATTCCCGCATCTTTCGGTATAATCAGCGTTTCATGGATTGAAGAAGGCAGCATGTAAAAATCTCCTACCTTCTCAGCGATCTCCTGTCTGATATCATCGTTTAAAATTGCAGCCGCCCCATTTACTTTTGTATCATTTGTCAGCACAAACATGGTATCGGGAATATCCGGCATCATCTGCATT
>JBGVLR010000050.1:0-1957 GCA_045124375.1 Acetatifactor sp. | reverse complement strand
AAGGGCTACTTTGTCGTGTCAGCTTCCCAACATCTTTGTTACCGCAGATGCAGGTGGCACTAGGCTACCACTAACGGAATAGTGGGTTTAATCAATATTAAATTGTTAAACAGTTATTTATGCGACCTCAGGTCGCACCCACGGGCAGTCTACATGATGCATTGCCACAAGATGCGTCTGGACATTTACACCGGTTCCGCATTTATCGGTTGAACCTATGAGCACCTTTTTCTTACCTGTCCTCATATCCTTAAAGAGTGCATCCCTTTGTGCATCGGATTTTGCGTCATGAATAAACGCTATCTCCTCTGCCGGGATTCCTCTTTTCACAAGCTCTGTTTTCAGGTAATTGTAGACATCAAACTCTCCGCAAAGCTTGTCTTCGGTTGCCGTCTTCTTCCAGTAACCATCTGTAAGCATATCCTCCGACCAGCTTCCCTTCGGCGTTCCAATGTCAGAAAAGATAAGCTGACAGCCAATCTTTCCTTCACTTGCTGCTTTCTCATATTCCGCAAATACATTTTCAACTACCTTATTGAGCTTTCCATCCACATTGTTGGGTGCTGATGCTTCCAGTAACCTTGCATCCGTACCAAGAAGCCTTGCCTCATGGGTGATTTTAAGAAAATTATCCTCTGACGGGTCTACACCTCCTCCCCTGATACGCTCTGCCCTTGCCACAAAATCCTCCATGACCTGCTTTACATACCAGTCCGGCTCACTTTCCACAATGATATACTTCCCGCCCCGGAGTGCCGGAACCGGAAGGTCTAACATATCCTTTGTCTGCACATCTGCCACTTCGCGGAAGATATTCATAAGCTCCGGCAGATTGGTAAACTTATTGAATCTGCTCTTGAAACGAAATCCGCTGCCTTCCACTGTAAGCTCCAGTGCTGTTGTCACTTCGCCGAAGTTTGCCGCCCAGGAATCAAAGTGATAAATCCCCATCTGCTCCAAGGCTTCCTTCTGAAGATAAAGCTGCATAACATACAGCTCACACATGGTATTGCTCACGGGAGTTCCGGTAGCAAATACAATACCTCTTCCACCATTCAGTTCTGTAATATACTGGCATTTAAGCTGCATATCCGTGGACTTCTTTGCCCCGGAGCTGCTGATACCTGCCACATTGTTCATCTTTGAAAATATGGCAAGGTTCTTGAAACCGTGCGCCTCGTCTACCATGATGGAGTCAATGCCAAGCTCCTCAAAGGTAATCAGGTCATCCTTTCTGCTCTCCTCCGTAAGCTCCTTAATCTGTTCCTCTAATCTTTTCTTCTGTGCCTCCACCTGCTTGATGGTCCAGCGTTCTCCGTTATTTTCCTTCATTTCTGAAATCGCAAAGGAAAGCTCGTCTATCTGCTGGTCTATCATTCTGGCTTTACGCTCCGGTGATATCGGAATCTTCTCAAACTGAGAGTGCGACATGATGATGCAGTCATAATCTCCCGTTGCAATTCGTGAGATGAACTGCTTTCGTCTGCTCTTTTCAAAATCCCTTTCCGTTGCCACCAGAATGTTTGCTGACGGATAAAGCCTTAAAAACTCACTTGCAGTCTGCCCGATAAGTGATTTTGGTACAACCATAACCGTTTTATTGGCAAGTCCGAGCCTTTTCTGCTCCATACAGGCAGCCATCATTTCAAATGACTTACCTGCTCCAACACAGTGTGCAAGAAGGGTATTTCCACCCATAAGAATACGGGCAACCGCATTTTTCTGGTGTGGCTTTAACTCAATCTCCGGATTCATTCCCGGAAACTGTAAATGACTTCCATCATACTCACGTAGCCTAACATTATTGAATGTCTCATTGTAATAGCTGACATATTTCTGTCTTCGTTCCGGGTCTTTGAATATCCACTCCTTGAATGCTTCCTTCATCAGGTTCTGCTTTTCCCTTGCAAGCATGGTCTCATTTTTGTTGACCTCGTAATGGTATTTGCCATCCCCG
>JBGVLR010000049.1:0-5421 GCA_045124375.1 Acetatifactor sp. | reverse complement strand
TGACGTTTACGACTATGACCCGCGAAGCGGCGAAGCTGTAGCCTATGTTGGCCAGGACACCATGACGCAGCAGGTGCTGACCCTGGCAGGATTAAGCAATACCCCCGCTGCCAAGGCCGCCCGGGAATGGTATGAATTTGAAAAAAACTATGACCCTGATTTGGAGATCAAACGCTCAATCTGGGACAATATTCCGGACTTTGGCAACGAATACAATGGCTATGATATCTATACCCAGGAAATGAAAGACAAGTTGGATGAAATTCTCGACAAATACGGCTTAATGCTCAGGGGCAAAAAAATCGAATTCAAGACCAACAAGCTGATGTTCAATGCCTTGGGCATGGAAAGCGTGCTGAATCCAGGCAGTGAAGCTGTGATCGACGTGGAGATGGCCAGCTATTATGAAAACGGTAATTTCAATCTGTTTTTCATGTATGATCTCCCCGTTGAAACAGGAGACAGCATCCACTCCCAAGGTTCGCTCTATTATCGGAACAAGGATTGCTTTATCCCCGATACCGCCGTGCTGACAGAGGCAGAGTGGGAAGAATGGAACTATACTACTTCTTCTGGTGACGAAGTGCTGATCCTCCGGTCAGAGGAAGCGGCTTCAGCATGGTTCTTTAGCGATCTACCAAACTATACTACATCTCTACGGATGGATATCGTTACAGATGTCTACGAGGAAAAGGAAGACGGCGTACCGGTTGCGAAATTCCTTGTGCTGGAAAAAGAACAGCTGGAACGTATTGCTGATACATTTGATTTCTCTCTAGAACCCAAACTTGTTGATGGCTGGGAAGAGATTGATGACGGTGCAGTTGGATTATGCCAGGAGATAAATGGTTATCGCATTGATGGACATTCTGTTTTTACTGATGGATTTGGCTACCAGATTGTCCTGAAGATCACAGCTCCGGAAAACGTGGATTTGACAACACCTCTGGACCATACCTTCGCGGTTGGCCCCGGCGATGGTGTCAGAGGGCGTGCCCAAGACGATGGAGACGCTAAGATGAACACCTGCTATTATGTTCTGGGAGAAAATACCCGCACATCAAAACACCCGGAGGATGGTAGCTTTGTATATCCTAAGGGACTTGTGCTTCCTATCTATTGGGAGGACATGCATCTCAGTTATTCTGATACGGAGAAGAACGTTAATGTGGATACCCTGCTATGTGAAGGCACATGGGAATTAGAAGTTCCTCTGGTCAACGCAGATACCCGACAGATCGAACTGCTGACCCAACCGATCACAGCAAAAGCCTGCACTGGCTGGCGGATGGATGGTACGGATGTAATCGAAGAGCGGGAAATCACTTCCATCAAGCTCCGTTCCCTGGGTGTAGACCTGTCCGGCGGGGAGCAGAGTGATGACTTCTTCTGCTTTACAGGCCAGTTTTCTTACATTGTTATGGAGGACGGCTCCAAGGTGGAATTTACCTGGTATGCGTTGGATGAACCCATCGACCTAGATAAGGTGGTTTACGTTCAGATCGCCGATGGCACAGTGCTCCCGGTCCCTGGTCGAGAGGAAGAAGCACAGCGGCTGATCTCTGAGGAAGTACCGGTTCCGGAGGAGACTATGCCCGTTTTCACCGACGGCGTGGAGCTGCTGCAATCACCCATCACCATGAAGCACCTGGGTGGCTGGGCCAGCGACGTAACCGGCGATATGGACCCGCTGTATGAATATTTCACTGTGAACTCCATCACCATCCACCCCTGGGGCCTGTGCATCTACTGTCCCAGTGCATTTGATACCCCAGATAGTGAAGCCGTTGTTACCATGAAAGACGGCAGATCAATCACTCTAACAGGCAATAACGGTGCGCCTTACGGCCCTGAACCCATGAACCAGCTGGTGTCTGACATTACCATGGATCTGTCCCAGGTAGAAAAGATCCTGCTCCCAGATGGAACACAATTGCAGATGCCAACAAAATAACTAGCAACGAGCCTGCGGGAAACTGCAGGCTCATTTCTATTGACAAAATAGGTCTAATGTATTAGAATATAGTTGTACTAATCCATTAGACCGAGGAGGTATGTACATGACACCGAAGATATTTGAAAGTGAGTACCGTTTCTGTCTGATCCTTTGGGAACATGAGCCGATCAGGAGTACGGATCTGGCGAAGCTCTGCAAGGAAAAGCTGGAGTGGTCCAAAACAACCACCTATACCGTCATCAAACGGCTTTCTGAGCGTGGTGTGATCAAGAGTGAAAATGCCATCGTGACTTCCATCATCTCCAAGGAGGAAGCTCAGCAGAGCGAACTGGATGAACTGTTGGACAAGAAATTCGAAGGATCTCTGCCTGCCTTCATCGCTGCTTTCGGCAAGCGGCAGGCACTGAGCGATGCTGAGATTGAGGAGATCCGCAAAATCATCGAACGATAGGGGAGGTGCCCTATGGAAGCTTTATTTCTAAAACTCGTCAATATGAGTATCACAGCAAGCTGGTTGGTTTTGGCCATCATTGCTGTCAGACTCATTTTCAAGAAGGCTCCTAAATGGATTCTGTGTTTACTTTGGGGCCTGGTTGCGTTCAGACTGATTTGCCCGTTCTCTATTGAGAGCGCCATGAGTCTGATTCCCAGTGCAGAGCCTTTGCCGCAGGAGATTATCTACACAGCAGAGCCGCAGATCCATAGTGGTGTTCCTGTGATTGACAATGCAGTGAATCCAGTGCTGGAATCCAGTATGACACCCGCTGAGCTGACTAGCGCCAATCCTACTCAGATCTGGTCCTTCATACTGTCACAGGTTTGGATTCTTGGTGTTGGCTTTATGCTTTCATATGCATTGATCAGCTTCTTGCTCATCAAGCGAAGAGTTGCGGCAGCAATACCTTTGCGGCAGAATATCAAACGATGTGAGTTTATTGAATCGCCCTTTGTTCTGGGTTTTATGTTCCCGGTCATTTATCTGCCTGCCACATTGGACAAGAAGGATTGGGATTATGTGATTGCACATGAGGAGGCACATATCCAGCGCAAAGACCATTGGTGGAAGCCTATCGGTTTCCTGCTTTTAAGTATCTATTGGTTCAATCCGATCATGTGGGTCGCATATGTTCTTCTGTGTCGGGATATTGAGGCTGCCTGCGATGAAAAAGTCATCCGGAATATGGATAAAGAGGAACTGCGAGCCTATTCCACAGCACTTCTGAAGTCTGCTGTTCCTCAGCGATCCATCACAGCTTGTCCATTGGCTTTCGGAGAAGTGGGAATCAAAGAACGTATCAAATTTGTGATGAATTATAGAAAGCCTTCTTTCTGGATCATTCTTCTTTCTGTCTTTTTGATTCTCTTCTTATCCATCACGCTTCTGACAAATCCCGACCAAGAATATGATCCAGACAAAGTTTATCCGCAATCCATTTTGAAGGAACCAGACAGGATTCTTGTAGATGTCAGCGGAACGGATCGTGTCTATGAAAAGGATTCCCCTGAGTACAGAAGTATTTTGGAGTCCCTTCGTACTAACTGGTGGAAATATACACTGGAAGAAACGGAAACTGCTTCCGATTCTGTGCTGGTCGCTCCGGCAGCTCCAGAGCTTCTCAAAACTACAACATGGGAGACTTACGTTGAAAACAGTACTACCATCATATGTTTTCAGTATGCCGAGCATCCAATCCTTTGGGTAGACGCGGACGGGGATCAGACTTTAATTGAAACCATTGGTTTTGTTCTTCCGGATAAGACCTATAGCCAGGAAAATACCAGAGGATATTTCTTACTCTCCAAAACTGACTCAATTGGAGTCAACGAAGGTCTATATACCTACTATTATCCACCTGAAATCGCCAATGACTTCTGGGAATTTGTTCAGAACGCGAGATTAAATCATGTTACGAGTGTATCGGGAAGAACACTATCTTTGAATGATGTGATTACGCTTTCACAGTATGAAGACGATTTGCTTCTCAGTAATTTTTTAGGATATGCTTATGAGGAACAGGGAGATATTCTACTGTATACCCGAAAATATCCTATCAACGATGATTGGTATCTGCTTATCCACCATGGAGGAGATCTGGAAAAACCCATAACTGCTTGGTTGACGCATGCCGGAACAGGGAAACATGTGGATATTACCCAGGGGAATGAGAATAATGCCATAACAAATTTTATTACCAATCTGAATCCGGAATACGCGCAAAATATTATTTGTATTGATATCTGGACCAGAAAACAGGTTTGTCTCTCTTCTAAAGAAAAAATCGATGAAGTTTTGAAACTCATGCATGACTTGGAAAACAATGCAAAGCCTGCATCCGGTGAAGAGATTGCCTCTAAGCAGAAAGATACATTTTTGCTGTCGAATATTGTTGTCAATTATGAGCTGGGTAGAAAAACCATTTATTTTTCTGAGAACTTTGATTATGCGTGGGAAGCTGGCAGTGATGTTGGTGTTAAGATCAAAGACCCGGTGCCCTTAAGAGAATTTATTACGTCCGTAACATCCGGAGTCCGTAATCATGATGTTTCCGGGGAACCCTTTGCTACGATGGATGCGCCCTGGGATTGGTGTTCTGGACTCAGTACCTCAGCAGCGGAATCTGCACAGGTTCATGTTTGTTTGAGTATATATAACGATGGAAACCGAAGTGGCAGCACCTCTACCAATGGATGGATATCCTTTGATACTCTGGAATCTTTGGTCGATATCCTGAACGATATACCCAAAGATTCCTTCGCTCCGGATAAAACTATTTCCAGAGAGAGCTATCGGAGTTTCTTCATTAACCAGCAGGTTCCGAATTCCGCCGTCTCTGTTATCGACGGTGTCAATGACATTGCTGTAGCCATCAATTATCAGGATGGAAAAGTCACAATGCTTCTAACGGATGAAATGGAAAAAGTCAGGGATAACATGCCTGCTTATCTGGAACCGACACAGCTTTGGCTGGTGGAGGATCAGACTCTGACAGACTTTATGGCATCCATTGCAGAGAATCCGCCGATTATCAATTATTCTGTTGGTGCAGAGTACGAGTGGCAGACTCCACTGGACTTCCAGGCAGAAGGATTCTCTCTGGAACTTCGCTTGCCGGAAGGCTGGGAATATGAATATGTAGAGAACGCCACGGATTCTGGTATCCGATGCCGTCCAGATGGAATTACTGATGGTTGGATCTATTTTAGCTACTGGCCTGGGGAATACAAGCCGGTGGAAAAAGACCGATATATCGTGGAAGGCTTTTATTTCGACTGGGCAACCTATACCAGTTATGCGGATAAGGATGTTAGAATACCGGGTGGCATGTCTACTTACGGTAAAATCTGGTCCTATGAGCGGTACGATCTGGAAATAGGTGATTATGCCATCATCAATGATGGTGCAGATGCCTGGTTCACAGAATACAAAGACCTTATTCAGGCTATCAGAACCCTTTCGAACATTA
>JBGVLR010000048.1:0-1571 GCA_045124375.1 Acetatifactor sp. | reverse complement strand
TCTTCATGGCGGCTATTATGTGGCAGCTGCGCCAAGAATGAAGCCTGATGATAAGATCATCAATGCGGTTTGGGTCTTGCTTCAATACATTTACCAGATAGAACCGATGAACCATCATCGGGCATCATACCCTGGGCAGATCTACTTTCTTAGGAATGGATGCGGGTATGAGATTGTGGTACTGCGTGAGGGGGAGCATTTGCTTCCAAGTATGCTTACTCCCCAGGATGACTTGAAATTCATCATTGTAGTACCAGATGTGCAAATGATACCGGATGTAAAGCTGCCAAATGCTCCGTGTATGTTTGCAACTGTCAATTATGATGGAGAACGCGCACCAACAGTGCGTTTTATCCGTCCGGAAGGAGGTTAATATGGTTGGAGATTCCTTATGGACCAAGGGTCAGGTAAAGAAATTGTCCAAAGCGGCCAGGGAATTTAATGAGCTTGCGGAGATTATTCGGAAAGAATCTAAAACCAAAGCCCTTTATGAGATCCAGGAACCTGTCGAAGCAGCCTATCCGTTGCTTGAACGGTCCTGGAGTCTTCTGAAAGGGCTGATTCTTGAATCTGGCAGGCCCAATGCCACCCTTGCATTTGACAATGTGATTTGCAATGCCGTACCTGTAGATATTTGCTTTACCGAGGAAGGATGGTTCAGACTGAAAATGCCCAGCCTTCCGCCGAAAGAAATGGCATCCAATGCAAATTACATTCGTGATGTCCTTTATGCCCAATTAGGAGCTTACTTCAGAACGGGGAACTGTCGGATCCGGTTTCACAATTGCGTTATTATCTTTAACCATATCTACCGATACGATGTTCCGGAAAAGCAGTGTCGGGATCATGATAATATCGAGCGGAATATGGTAGTGGACGCAGTTGCGCTGTTCGTCATGGAAGACGACGGTGCAAGAAGATGTCAGCACTACTATTACAGTTCTCCTGGTGATGAGAATGCAACGGAAGTCTTTGCTGTTCCAGAAAATCAGTTCCTCGATTTTCTCCGCTGGAAAGGTTTTCAGGAGGGGGAAAATACATGAGTAAGTACAGATCACAAGGCCGGTACAGGTCATGTAAAATCGCCCGAAATTTGAGCTTTCAGAGTTACATTACTTGGAAAACCGTAAAAAGTGTTGCGGCGCAACGCTTTTTTAGAAGCGCTAAGGCAAAAAATCCGCCCAACAGAGCAGTCAGCGGGCGCAGATTTCGGAATCCGAGGGATGGTCTATGATCAAAATAGCGCCCGGCAGTCACGCCTATCGTATTATCCTGCTGATCCTGATGATTGGTGAGTTTCCGTTCCGTTCGCTTGAGCTTCTCGGTGATACGAGAACATTAAAGGCAATTGCGACACGGATGTCTAAGGTAGACACAGTTAAGTTCTCTTGGTGTGATGAACCCTTTGAAGGACGCGTCATCTGCATGAGTGGAAAAGGCGAGATGAAGACAATGCGTCTCAGCAAGAGAGTATTTCCTATACTTCAGGGTATATTGGGAAAAGAACTGCATCAGTATCTGTGCTTGTTTCCACAAGGTCATTTCCGAGGCGATCAGAAAAAAATCGATCG
>JBGVLR010000047.1:0-1743 GCA_045124375.1 Acetatifactor sp. | reverse complement strand
GCAGCACAAATACGCCCTCATTTCCGTTTTTTCAAAAGCTAAATGAGGGTGTGATTTTGTATACCCAAAATTCATCAGAATATTGGGCACTACTCGTTTTCTCAAAAATAGCCAGCCACATAATGCGGATTATGTGGCTTTATCATTTCCTATACTACAAGTCCCAACCGTTCGATTTTGAGACGATGCTCTGCACCGGTGGTCATTATATAGATTCTCGTGGTATTGATGCTGCTGTGGCCCAGAATATCCGCCAGCTTGGCAATGTCCTTTTCAATACCGTAGAATGTCCGAGCAAACAGCTTGCGCAGATTATGGGGAAAAACTTTGGATGCCGATACTCTAGCCTGTCTGCAAAGCTGTTTCATCTGCCGCCAGATGCTGCTCCGATCCAGTGGCCGGCCATTCTTTCCACAGAAAATCACGCCGCTGGAGATACTGTTTCTTTTTGCAAAATCGAGAAGCAGCTTTCTCAGCTTACCCGGAACCAAAATGGTCCGGGTTTTGCTTTTGCAGTTTACAGTGACGGTCCCAGTTCTCACCGTTTCCAGTGTGAAGTACCGCAATTCCGAAACACGGATTCCGGTGCCGCAGATGGTTTGCAGAACCAGATTCAGCTGCTCTTTTCCCTTTGATGCTTGCAGGAGCCGCAAGTACTCCTCTTTCGTTAGCTCTTTCTCCTCGGTACTGTACACCTGCCGCTGAAGCCGGATGCTCTTCACCTTGCAATCCAGCCAGCCCAGAAATCCCAAAAAGCTGTTGATGGAAGCCAGCATGGAATTGATAGACCGGACTGCGTACCCGTGTTCCACACACAGTTTCTTATAGGCAATCACCAACTCCTTGTTCACCGGACGGCCATCAGCAAACCTGTGAAATGCCTGCACATCCCGCAAGTATTTTTCCACTGTTGCTGCGCTTTTTTCCTCCTGTGCAAGGTACTGGGAAAACTGTTGAATTTGTCTCTGATTTATGATTCTTTCTTCCATTGTATTATCCTCCGTATTCGGTATTTCTCTTATTGTAACCAATTCAGAAACCCATTATGGAAGAAAGCATGAATACATTTTTACAATTCCTATTGGTAGAATAATCTGGTTGCCCTGCTTGTCATGCGCACATAATTGATCACCTCATTTATCGGGCCAGGGGCACTCGCTGAGTATTCGTTTGCCATATTCTAATATACCACTGTTAGTGTGCTAACGCAATATAATACAACTTTAATAGCGTGTATTTTCGCACATTCGGAAGTATACAATATGTGTATACTGAATGTGAGGAGTGCCTTCCATGGATTACGCATACATCAAACAGCGAATAACAGATTTGCGGATTGACAAAGGGGTCTCTGAGTATCAAATGAGTCTGGATCTGGGGCACAGCAGAAGCTATATGCAGAACATTTCATCCGGTAGATCAAAACCGTCTATCGAGGAATTCCTGTATATCTGTGATTACCTAGGAACTACTCCCGGTGATTTCTTCGATGAAAAGAATCAGGAACCGATTCTCATTCAAAAAGCCCTATCCGGTATGCGCTCACTATCTGAAAAGGAGTTGCTTTCCTTAATCAGCCTGATTGATTTGTTCAATGAGAATCGAAAGAATATGACATAACTGTTTCCTGTTTTTTCGGAACAGTACTATATACTTTGCGCTGGGGGAGGATAGCTTGGCCTTGCCCTTGGAATATTCTGCTTTTCAGTAAAAAAGAGACCCGTGATACAGTTCAGCGTTCTG
>JBGVLR010000046.1:0-6777 GCA_045124375.1 Acetatifactor sp. | reverse complement strand
AGCATCACAGAAAGGCCGCTCTTTTCCGCCTGTTCCTTGATATCCTCAGATGGATTATACCGGTTCTGGGCTGTTTTGGACCAACGAGTGAAAACAGCGGCACCGGTCAGAGTTGCCATCAGCATTACAGCTGCCATTGCCACGATCATCAGCTTCCGGCTGCTGCGCTTCCGGGGCTGGGTTTCCTTCATTTGTGCAGTCAGATTACGAATCATTGCGTTTTTATCTTCCTGAGAGAAATGGAGCGCATCCATGGATTCTCTCATTTCAGCTTTCAGATTGTGCTTCACAGTGCCATTCTCCTTTCTTCATCCGTGATGATCGTACGCAGCTTCCGTCGTCCCCTGGTCAGGTACTGACCCACGGCACTTTCACTGACACCCATCACTTCTGCAATCTCCCGGGCAGAATATTCTTCATAGTAATAGAGGTACAAGCTGATCCGGTATTTTTCCGGAAGTTCTTTCATGGCATTCAACAACCAGGTATTAGGAACTGCCGGAGCTGCGATTGTAGCAGCATCTTCCAGTGTCACCGTCCGCTTAAACCAGGAGCTTTTCACATGGTCCTTGCAGGCATTGATGGCCGTGCGGATGATCCATGCTTTCTCGTGTTCAATGCTGTCGAACGTCATATTGTTGGTTATGTATTTTAGAAATACAGTTTGGCAGATATCCTCTGCATCATAGGTTTGTTTTAGATATTGATAGCTGATCCGCAGAATCATATCCGCATAGGTGCTTACCAATCTGCGAGCCTGAAATTCATCCATCAAATCCATCACCTTCCTTTTCTTCTTTTTGAGGTCCTCTGCCCTTAATACGATTCAGCGCATAAAAACATGACACTAGTATACTAAAAATTTTTGAAAAAGAAAACTTCTTCTAGGGTCGCATTATGAGCATACTTCGCCATAACTACCACTCTCACCTAGCCTTATTCATATATCTTTCTATGATAAATATATCATAACTACTGATTTCTTTAGGCAATAATCTCGTCTGGAAATTAAAGCAACGTAAAGCAAAAGCGGCGTAATCCTGTTCCGGGTTACGCCGCCTAACAATAATCTAATTATTTCTGATGAATATGATAGCGAACTGTATTTCCGTAAAGACTCATGCCGGAGATGCACATGATTGCAGAAACCACCTGTTTCTCTTTGTAGACATACTGGGGAGTGTAGTCACCGTCCTGGACAAAGTAGTTCCAGTCGTTGTCCATTTTGCTCCAGACTTTACCAAAGATCACCTTTCGAGACACATCATCGAATGTGACTTCAAAACGGATGCTTTTACGCTTGGCTTTGTGATGCCACAATCTTTGTAAAGCATCTAGCATTGTGATCTCTTCATTTACATCATACTCATTTTGCATAACAGCTCTCCCCTGTTAGAACGGCAGCTGCGCATCATCGTCCTCCAGCATCGCAAAATCAGAAGCCGGATAACTGGGCGCAGAATATGCTGGTGTGCCGTAGCTTGCAGGTGCAGCCTGCTGGGTACCGGAGGATGTATTTTCGCTCTTGGAGTCTGCAAAGTAGACATTGTCGGCAACTACTTCCGCCGTTCGGCGCTTATTGCCGTCCTTATCAGTCCAGCTGCGGATCTGCAGTCTGCCGGACACAACGGCCATACGGCCCCGGGTAAAGTACTTGCTGACGAACTCACCAGCCTGACGCCAGGCGACACAGTCGATAAAATCGACCTCCTTGTCACCTCCGTTGCTTGACTTGAAATCCCGATCAACGGCGAGGGTGAAACTTGCAACAGCGATTCCGCTGCCGGTTCGCCGCAGTTCCGGATCCCGAACGAAGCGGCCCATGATGGTAATATGATTAAGCATTGTAATTCTCCTATTCTTTATCTATGGGGCAGCCGCTAAGGACTGCCCTGTTGTTATCTTAGAACATTCTCATGCCGGAGTATTCAGGAACGCCAGATGGGGCTGAATTCGCTGCGGGCGCATGGCTATTGGCCGGCAGTTGATTCTGCTGCTGACCAGAATGAGTCTGGGACAAATACCAGGCAGTCAGCCAGGCCTCATAATGGGTCTTGGTCATCAGGAGCAGCTCAGACAACGCATCAAACGTCATGCTGACTGCAACGTGATTTTCGGGCTTGTTTCCAAACCGGGGTACGATCAGGCCTTTGGCATCCTTATCGCCGGGGCCACTGTCAGCAATCAGAAGAAAATCCGTTTTCTGACCAACCAGAAGCTTACAGACTCTGGACAAGCTCTTTCCATCCGGTCTAGCCTTACCGTACTGGCGAAGCTTCTCTGCGGAGGTACCTCCCAGCCATTCCTGAATGGGTTTACTGTCCCCTGCCTGCTTCTTCTGCTGCAGGATGTATCTCAGCTCACCGCAGGACAGTTTTCTGCAAAGCTCCAGCAGTTCCGGTATGGAGATGTAGATATGGATATTATTGGTCTGCCTATGTCCGGCAGGCTTGCTCAGGTCATAGGTTGCGAAAGCAAAGTGCGCTCTGCCCTTATCGAAGGCATCTGATAGGCTTTCTACAAAGCAGTTGCGTGCATCTTTGCGGATAATTTGATTCAGGTTACGTTCATCAGACATAGTTAAATCCCTTTCATCATCATTTCTACATTCTGCAGAACTGCCATGAGTTCTGCTGCGTTTTCCTCAAACTGCTGTAAATAATCCTTCGTGACATCGTAATTCAGGTACAGCAGAATCAGCACGGTGTCCCAGAGCTTTCCCATTACAGGAGCGCTGAGCTTCTTTTCCGCCTTGTGCAGGATGCCGCCAATCCTTGCGATTTCCTGATGCCAGCGGATGAATGCATGGTCCTCCAGAGCAATATTAAATCCGGAGAGCCATTCCCGAACGGTATGTACACAACTGCTGTCACCGCAGTCAATTGGTTGGATCAGATACTTTACAACCGGATTATCCAGGTTACCTTTCTTATAATCATCAGAATCGATCTTCATATACCTGCCCAACGGGAACATCGCACAGACACCGGGCTTGGCTTCATGAACCGCACACTTTCTGTCTTTTAAGAAAGGGCAACGCTTTACATGGCCTTTAGGCTTCAGACGAATGATCGGAACATGCGTGTTGCTGCCAATGTAGCTTTCACAGTAATTCTGATAAACGTCCAAAGGCGTGCAGTTCAGGTGCTTAGCGATACGGTAGAGGTCCCGTGGGTTCAGAAGGATATCCTCCCGGTTGATGCAGCATTTGCCGCAGGCGGTACAGTGAAATTTGAAGGTATCGTCAAGGCCAATGGTACGAGCCTCAAGATCTTTTGCGATATTTTCCATACTCATTATATCTACTCCTATGCTTTGGGCGTGCCGAGAAATGTCGACACGCCCGATTTTCTTTAGAAATGTTCATTTTTATGGGAGGATGCTTCTTCCTGTGCCATGCGTAAGAGAATTGTAAGCAGCTTCTCCTGGTTGCGTCGGAACTGTTCCAGGAACGGAAAATCCAGATCGTACTCGGAATACCGAAGTCGTAGAAAATGCATCAGCGCTTCTGTTTTCCGGTTTTCAGGAATCATCCGAAGATACTGTCCGACGGATCCTGCCTTGTCATACTCTTCTTGCGTAAATGCCCGGCTCTCCTGGGAGAAGTTCTTTTTCATCCAGTTTTTCGTTTCCACCAGCGGGCCACGGAAGTGGTGTTCCCGTTCCCTGCTGTACAAAAAGCGGAATGCTCCAGCACCAGTCGGATCTACCATAAACGGATAGAGCCTGCAGGCCGTCGGTTTTGCCTTCTGAACAGTGCAGCGGTTATCCTTGAGGAAGATGCATGCATCGTTTTCTCCTGCTGTATTCAGGAAGTAAACGAAGAAGCCGCAATCATCCAGCAGCACCGGGGTTGCATACTCACTCAAAAACTGATCGATACAGTTAATATCTGATCCTGTATCACGAAGATACTTTGTCAGATAGAACGCATCCTGGCAGCTTACCGGCACCGATTCCTTTACATGGCGGCAGCATTCACCGCATCCGGTGCATTTGAACCGAATCTTCGTTGAGGGTGTGACAAACACTGCATTGTTAAGTTCCGTACCCATCAGCAGATCCCTCCCTCACCTCGCTCCAGCATATAGGTGGGAACCAGCTGGAAGCTATAAGGGTAATCACAGTTGGGATCTTCCGGAAAACGGTTTTGGCTGTCGGGAATGATAACACGCAGCACTTCCCTGCCGGTTTCTTGGAAGGAATCCAGTCTCACTGGACAGTCTTCAAAGATACCTTCAACCAAATCTCCAGCTTTGAACTGTTCACCTGATCGTACCCTGAGACCTAAGGAGTTCAGGATATATCCAATATCCTCATCGGAAATGTGGAGTACCAGCTGAAAATCAGGATGGTGATACTTGTTCATGCCATGAGTATGGGCATTGCAGATGTACTCAGGGAACGAGTCCTCAACTTTGCCACACTTGGCACAGACAACACCATTGCCAATGATTTCAATGATCCAGTCGAGCTTAGGCATGGTGCAATTCCTCCTTTCGTTCCAGAAAAAACAGCATAGAGTTGAGTGTATTCATCATTTCTGTGGTCCGGAGCTGGAACTCATGGGCGAAGTCGTACATCTCTTCGTAGCTGCAAAGCCGTGCAGACTCCCGTTCAAACCGCTCGTGGTCCTCCCAGTCTATAGCATCATAGGACAGTGCCAGGATACCTTCCTGAACCAGAACAAAGTAGCAGCCGTTATAGAGTCCGTCTGTGTAGGGATGCATCCAATAAAGAGGTATTCCGAAATCTAACTCGTACTCTTCACAAAGATCCGTAAGCGCGGTGAAGGTACCACCCTCGTCAAACAGCTTGTCAACGAATTCATCTTTTGACATCAGCTTTTTGAAGTCAATGATTTTGGAATCAATGAAGATCAGGTTCTCATCCATTTCCGGCAGCTTCATAGGCTCCGGCCAATGGCCCAGGATCCAGAGAGCGTCCTTCGTTACGAATTCCTGCTCCCAATCCAGTTTCAGAACATGCTTCAGCAAAGCTCTGCACAGATCCATATCCAGCGATCTGCTGGAATTGGCATCAGGAGGAAGGCACCGGCGGATCATGGTCGCATCACCGCCCACATACTGGATCAGTTCTACGACCTCCGTATTGCTGAAACGGTCATTTTCTGCAGAAATACTCCAGTAGGAGTCATCTTCCGCATTGGCCACACAGGTGATCTGCCTGCCCAGCAGAGCGGACAGAAGATTTCCCAGATACCAGGCGACTCTGGAAAGCTCCAGTTTGAGTGTGGTGAAGCTCTCAATGTTATTCATCGTTATCCCTTTCTACCGTAAAGTACGGTCCATAGTAAATTGTGTCTTCCTCTTCGGCTGTGTAGGCTCCGATACAGACCCTCTGATTTCCGCGCTTGTCAGGATTGAACTCCACAAAGCACAGGGGCTCTGTCGGCTCATTGATACCGTTATCCCAGTAGATATTGACGCAGGGATAATCGAAATCGGGATAGCCAACTGCCCGCAGGTAGGTGCCGTCAGGCAGCGGAATTGCAAGCATGGGCGTATTCTCCGGCTTTGGCTCTTCGGTATCATACGGTTTACTCAGAGAGAACCGCTTCTTGGAAGATTCCTGTTCCTGAAGAAACCGCAGCTTTGCCTTGATCAGCTCTGACTGCAGGGCTGTAAAGATCTGTTCTACCTGCTCGCGGGTATAGGCGTAGGTTCCGGTCCAGGAGAGATTTCCCAGGAGTCTCAATAAATGCAGGATCTTATTGACCCGTGCCTCTGCCAAACGCCTGAATTTCTCTTCCTTTGTTTCTCGGGATGGTCTCATACTCTTACCCCCTTTGCAGCAGTTGCTTTCAAAGGCTTAAGAATATAATGGGTATTCTCCGTCTCGATATAAACTGTACCCGAGGGAAGCGTAATGAAATGCTTCACAGCAGAAGTTCGGATAGGATCTCCATCCAGCTTCTTGATGAAGGCGGCATAACCGATTTCCAACGGGTATTCCAGAGAACCATGCAGCTCAACGCGCTTTTTTCTGGATATCATAGTCATTCTCCTTTTCTTATTTCATGAATGATTTCATCATCAAAGGATAATCGTGTTCCAGGAACTCCTGGTAGCATGGCCAAATAGCACCATCGAAGCCAAATCCAAATTCCCAGTCGGAAAACAGACTCTGAAGACTCGTTGGTATGTCAGACCCATCCAGATCTTCATCCAGCATGAGCTGAAGGTTCTGAATCAGATCCGAAAGAGTGGCGCCATGTTCGATCATCCATTGGAGTTTAAATACTTCGTAAGCCTGAACTGGATTCTTGATATCAAGCATAATTATCCTCCCCTGCCAGACTGATTTTGGTCCATCGTCCGCAGTGCGGGCAGAAATTATTTTCTTGATTCTCAAGAAATCTGGTCCAGGTTATCAGGCCGGCTTTTTTACAGCATTCCGGCATGATCAGAATCAGTGTGATACCAGCTAGGATCTCTGGCCGGTATTGCTGATTTAATTCAACGAATCCAAGCCAGCGTTCGTTATCAAAGATCCGATCCATGTGAAGTTCCAGGGCATGAAACTCCAGTTCCTTATTGGATGCTTTGGCATAGTTATGATCCTTCAGGTACTGCAGAAGCTGCTTGTAAAGCTCCTGCTCCCCTTTCCGATCAATCAACTCTCTTGCCAGCTCAGACCATTGGGATCGTTCCAGGTCACCCAGGGCACACTGAACACCATTTCTGTAGCCGAATACGCGATTTCTGCCTTCTCCGGAGACTATATAAGAGCGTCCCGTCTGAAATCGGCAGCGCA
>JBGVLR010000045.1:0-5569 GCA_045124375.1 Acetatifactor sp. | reverse complement strand
GTGCTTGTGGAGTGTGGAAAAATGCTGTTAAAGAACGGGTACAAAGTAAAAGTGCTGAACACCATTAACTTCAAAAAATCAATGCACTACAATCCTTTCGCTTATATCCGGAGTGAAAAGGACATTTTGAAACTCGTAAACACAATTATCTTAAACACCAAAGGAGAGGGACAGCAATCCGGTGAAGATTTCTGGGTGAAAGCCGAAAAGTTGTACTACACAGCCCTTATCGGATATATCTGGTATGAGTGTGTGGAGGAAGAACAGAATTTTACCACCCTGCTTGACATGATCAATGCCAGTGAAGCAAGGGAGGATGATGAGGAGTTTAAGAATCCTGTCGATTTGATGTTCGATGAGCTTGAGGAGAGAGAACCAGACCATTTCGCAGTAAAGCAGTACAAAAAGTACAAGCTGGCTGCGGGAAAGACAGCTAAGAGTATCTTGATTAGCTGTGGTGCAAGATTAGCACCATTTGACATTAAGGAGCTTCGTGATCTGACAAGCTATGATGAACTGGAGCTTGATATGTTAGGGGATGAAAAGACAGCTTTGTTTGTCATTATCTCCGATACAGACGATACATTCAATTTCATTGTGTCAATCATGTATACGCAGCTCTTTAACCTGCTCTGTGACAGGGCAGATGATGTGTATAACGGAAGGCTGCCGATTCATGTGCGCTGCTTATTAGATGAGTTTGCGAACATCGGGCAGATACCAAAGTTTGAGAAGCTGATTGCTACGATCCGTAGCCGGGAAATTTCAGCTTCTATTATTTTGCAGTCAAAGTCACAGCTTAAAGCGATTTATAAGGACAACGCCGATACCATTGAAGGCAACTGTGATACCACACTATTCCTCGGTGGGAAGGAAAAGACCACGCTCAAAGAGCTGGCAGAAGTTTTGGGTAAAGAAACCATTGACCTTTATAATACCTCGGACACGAGGGGGACGAGCCAGTCCTACGGTCTGAATTATCAAAAGACCGGAAAAGAGCTTATGAGTCAGGACGAGATTGCAGTCATGGATGGCGGCAAGTGTATCATGCAGCTTAGGGGAGTAAGACCATTTTTCTCCAACAAGTTTGATATAACAAAGCATAAGCAGTACCACTTGCTTTCTGACTATGACGAGAAGAATGCCTTTGACATCGAAAAATATGTAAAGAACCTGTACCATGCAAAGATCAGGAACAACGACACCATTGATGAGGTGGAAGATGTCGGGGAAATCTCAGCTTAAAACTTTTGGACAAAATGTCTAAAAGAGAAAAGGAAAACTGAATACGGAACTATTAACGCAACTTCTGGACAAAATGTCCAAAAGTGGAAACGGAGTTTTGAATGTACTTTAGGATAGAAAAAGCACCCGATACCGCAGTCGGCAAACTTGAAGGTATCGGATGCCTGTCAGGGTAATCCTAAAGGAATGCCCTGCCTTTATTTTATCACAGGACGGGGCATTTGACACGAAAAACTCTTTCCAAAACAAATCAAATTTAAGGAAAGAAAGAGGTAAATTAAAATGTCATTTTTTACAACAGCAGTAACAGGATTAAAGACCGTAGTAACAGCAATCGGAGCAGGTGTAGGTGTATGGGGTGTTATCAACCTTCTGGAAGGTTATGGTAATGACAATCCCGGAGCAAAGTCACAGGGTATTAAGCAGCTTATGTCCGGCGGTGGCATTATCATTGTGGCGCAGACGGTGATTCCACAGCTCTCCACACTGTTCTCATAAGAGATAGTCCTTCATGGGTGGAATCATTGACAAGATCACTGATTTCATAAAGGAAATGCTGCAAGGGTGGGTGCTGTCCAACCTTGAAACCATGTTTACCGATGTGAATGACAAGGTAGGCACGATTGCAGGGGAGGTCAGCAAGACACCCAGCTCATGGAACTCCGGTATTTTCAGCATGGTGCAGACGTTATCGGAAAATGTCATTGTCCCCATAGCGGGAATGATCATCAGCTTTGTGCTGGTCTATGAGCTGATTACAATGGTTATCGACAAAAACAATATGCACGACTTTGATACGAGCCTGTTCTTCCGTTTTTTATTCAAGGCTTGTATCGCTGTCAGCTTACTTTCTAAGACCTTTGATATTGTCATGGCGGTCTTTGACGTGGGAAGTCATGTAGTGACACAGGCGGCAGCTTCCATATCCGGCTCAACGAGTCTGGATGTGCAGGCTACGCTTACTTCCATGTTCAACAGCCAGATTGACAGTATGGGTATCGGGGAGCTGATAGGACTTGGAATGGAAACCATGATCATCAGCCTGTGTATGAAAATCATGTCCGTCCTTATCACCGTCATTTTATACGGACGTATGATTGAAATATACCTTTATGTATCAGTAGCACCAATTCCGGCGGCAACTGTAACCAACAGGGAATGGGGAACAGTCGGAACCAACTATCTAAAGGGACTTATCGCTTTGGCATTTCAGGGATTTTTCATTATGGTATGTGTGGCAATCTACGCTGTGCTTGTGGCAAGCGTGGCAGTCGCAGGCAATCTTCACAGCGCCTTATGGTCTGTGGCAGCCTATACCGTAATCTTATGCTTCAGCTTATTCAAGACAGGTTCCTTATCAAAATCAATCTTTAACGCTCACTAATGCATGGTGGGCGTTGCCCATATATGGGTATGCACACGAAAGGAGCAGACTATGGCAATATCAGTACCAGTGCCAAAAGACCTGAGTGGCATCAAAACGAAAGTAGCATTAAATCTTACTAAAAGACAGATCATCTGTTTTAGCGGAGCTGCCATTACCGGAGTTCCTTTGTATTTTCTTACAAAGGGAGTTTTAGGAACACAGGCGGCAGCCCTGATCATGGTGGGAGTGATGCTGCCATTTTTCTTTTTGGCAATGTATGAAAGGGACGGGTTTCCGGCAGAAAAACTTCTGTACTTTATGATACGGCAGAAGATACTTACACCGGGGATACGTCCTTATAAATCGGAAAACCTCTACGAGCAGTTGGAGGAAAGAGAAAAAATAAAGAAGGAGGTGCGCTACCTTGAAAAAAAAGCAAAAGGCGCAAGCCGGAAACCGCAGAATGCCGGAAAATAAGAAGGCGGCAAGTAGAGCCGGACTTTCATTTTCGGAAAAGAAGCGGTTAGTAGAGCTTAGACGTATCCTTGCCGGAAACGGGAAGGAACAGGCAAAGCCGGATACTGCACAGAAAACCATTACCTTCAAAAAGATGTTTCGTGATGGTATCTGTCAGGTAACACATAATTTTTACACGAAGATGGTGGAGTTTTACGACATCAACTATGACCTTCTGGAAGTAGAAGACCAGGGAGATATTTTAGAGGAGTACAGCAAGCTCATCAATTACTTTGATCCGTCCATTAAGTTTGAACTGTTCCTATTCAACAGGCAGGTCAATGAACAGGCACTTGCGGAGCAGTTTGACATACCTTTGCAGGATGATGATTTTGACGATATTCGTGAGGAATATACACAGATGTTGAAGCATCAGTCAGCAAAGGGAAATAACGGTATCATTAAGTCCAAGTATCTCATTTTTGGTGTGGAAAGCACGGGATACAAGGAAGCTAAAAACAAACTGAATAATATCGAGAAAGATGTTATCCGAAACTTAAATAACATTGGCACGAATCCCCGGTCACTTGACGGAAAGGAAAGACTTCGTATCCTGCATGAGTATTTTAATCAGGGAACGATGGAGCCTTTCCGTTTTTCATTTAAGGAACTGTCAGAGTCCGGAAAGAGTGTAAAAGACTATATTGCACCGCCGGGGTTTGATTTCCGCTATCCGAGCAGATTTAAGTCCGGCAGTATGTACGGAAGTGTTCACTATCTGGATATTATCGCACCGAGATTTAATGACGAGCTGTTAAAGAAGCTCCTTGACATTGATGATAACCTTACCATTACCATGCACATGCAGACGATGGATCCGGTAAAAGCAATCAAGATGTTAAAGGGAGCTTTGACGAACATTCAGAAAATGAAGATTGAGGAGCAGAAAAAGGCTGTCCGCAGTGGCTACGATATGGATATTCTTCCTACGGACATCATCACTTATGAAAAGGATACCTTAGAGCTTTTAGACGATCTGAACACGAGCAACCAGAAGATTGTCAAAATGACCTTCCTGATTACCTGTTACGGAAAGACAAAAAGGGAGCTTGAGAACATCACGCAGAGAGTGTCCGGCATTATCCAGCAGGCAAACTGCAACTTACGGTGCTTGCAGTATTTACAGGAGCAGGGGCTAATGGCATCTGCACCCATTGGCTGTAACGATACCGGAATTGAGAGAGTGCTGACAACCAAAAGCACTGCTATCCTTGTTCCGTTCTGTACACAGGAGTTATTCATGCCTGCTCCGGCAATCTATTACGGGTTAAATGCCCTTTCAAACAACATGATTATGGCAGACCGCAAAAGGCTCCGTACACCAAACGGCGTGATACTTGGAACACCGGGTTCCGGTAAGTCCTTCAGCGCAAAGAGGGAGATTTTATCCTGTTTCCTTATGACAAGGGATGACATTATCATCTGTGATCCGGAGGGAGAGTATTTCCCATTGGTACAGGCATTAAAGGGGCAGGTCATAAGGCTTGCTACAGACTCCAAAGATTATCTGAATCCGATGGATATTCAGTTATCCCACAAAGGGGACAAGGAAGCTCTGAAATTAAAGAGTGACTTTCTCATTACCCTGTGTGATCTGATTGCCGGAGGAAAGGACGGTCTGGAGAATGATGAGAAGGGTATCATTGACGAATGTATCCGTCATATTTACGATACCTATTTTGAAAACCCTGTGCCAGAGAATATGCCTATTCTTGAGGACTTATACAATGCACTCTTAAAATATGAGCCGAAAAACGTGGAAAAGGAGCTTGCAAAGGAAGCAAAGGCAAAGGCGGTCAGAATTGCCAACAGCCTTGTGTTGTATGTAAGCGGTTCGCAGAATTATTTTAACCACCGTACCAACGTGGACTCACAGAACCGTATCATCTGTTTTGACATCAGGGATTTGGGAAAACAGTTAAAGGAGCTTGGTATGCTGATCGTTCAGGACGCCGTATGGAACAGGGTATCACAGAACAGGGAGCGTAAGATTGCCACCCGTTATTACTGTGATGAGTTCCACCGGGCGAGACGTTCCGTTGCTTAATAGGCAACGGGGTCAGCAGTGCCCGTCGTAAGACAAAACTGCTGATACAACTGATATGGTGTTGTTCAAATGAGTGGGTAACGCCACAAAGGGACACACGTAAACTGCCCTCTGCATGAGTAGCGGTGTAATGCGAAAGTGTAGTAATAGCTAGGCTGAAGAGCAAAAAGCCAATCCTAACAGAGAGTTATTTTATGAAATATTGAAAACATTGGTTTAAAAGTGGCTAGAGCCCACCTGTGGAAGAAATATTTTAATAATGTATGAGCTGAGGAAACGTCTGTAGAGGTACAGGCTGTTGGTTATTATGTAGTGAAGCTGTATAAGGTGAGTATCCACAGAAGTGGGGACGAACTGACGATTTAAAGGGTCTAAAATTCGAATACGTCGAAAGG
>JBGVLR010000044.1:0-5440 GCA_045124375.1 Acetatifactor sp. | reverse complement strand
TACCCATGCCTTTGACTTCCCAGAAGAGCAAGCCACGATAATTATGAAAGACGGAAGTGAGATTATTCTGACCGGTATGAACGGTGCGCCGTATTGCTCCGTAAGCATGAGTCAGTTGAAGGCAGAATTCTCGATTGATCTATCTAAGGTGGATCACATTTTGTTACCCGATGGTACTGAACTTTCGATGCCATAAGTAATTCCTTAAGCCCTGTTTCCAGAAATGGAAACAGGGCTATTTCTTAAGATTGCTTTATATTATCATAAGTCAGTTGACAGAAAAGGTCTAATGCGTTAGAATATAGTTGTACTAATCCATTAGACCAAGGAGGTATGTACATGACACCGAAGATATTTGAAAGTGAGTATCGTTTTTGTCTCATTCTTTGGGAGCATGAACCAATTAAAAGTACAGACTTGATGAAGCTTTGCAAGGAGAAGCTGGAGTGGTCCAAAACAACCACCTATACCGTTATCAAGCGGCTCTCTGAACGTGGTGTGATCAAGAATGAGAATGCCATTGTGACTTCCATCGTTTCCAAAGAGGAAGCACAGCAGAGCGAACTGGAAGAGTTGATGGACAAGAAATTCGAAGGATCTCTGCCTGCCTTCATCGCTGCTTTCGGAAAGCGGCAGGCACTGAGCGATGCTGAGATTGAGGAGATCCGCAAAATCATTGAACGATAGGGGAGGTGCCCCATGGAGGCTTTATTTCTGAAACTCGTCAATATGAGTATCACAGCAAGCTGGCTGGTTCTGGCCATCATTGTTGTCAGACTCATTTTTAAGAAAGCACCCAAGTGGATTCTTTGCCTGCTCTGGGGACTGGTTGCGTTCAGACTGATTTGCCCATTCTCCATAGAGAGCGCCATGAGCCTGATTCCCAGTGCAGAACCTCTGCCGCAGGAGATTATCTATACAGCAGAGCCGCAGATTCATAGTGGTGCTCCTGTGATTGACAATGCAGTGAATCCAGTGCTGGAATCCAGTATGACTCCTGCTGAGCTCACAAGCGCCAATCCCACTCAAATCTGGTCTTTTGTTCTGTCACAGGTTTGGATTCTGGGTATGGTTCTGATGCTTGCCTATACGCTGGTCAGCTATTTGCTGCTGAAACGAAAGGTTGCAACAGCAATTCCTCTGGTAAAAGGAATCAAGCAGAGCGAATATGTGGATTCACCCTTTGTCCTAGGTATTGTCCGCCCTGTAATTTATCTCCCTTTTGGTATGGAAAAAGGGGACATGGCCTATGTAATTGGCCATGAGAAGGCCCACATCCGCCGCAGAGACCATTGGTGGAAACCTTTTGGATTCCTTCTGCTGAGTATCTACTGGTTCAATCCTGTGCTCTGGGTGGCTTATATCCTGCTGTGCCGGGATATTGAAGCTGCCTGTGATGAAAAGGTTATCAAGGACATGAAGTTGGATGATCGGCGGGCTTATTCTACAGCACTTTTGAACTGCAGCATCCATCGCCGCAGAATCGCAGCCTGCCCGCTGGCCTTTGGCGAAACCGGTGTAAAGCAGAGGGTTAAAGGGGTTATGAATTATAGGAAGCCTGCTTTCTGGGTCATTTTGATTGCGTTGGTTATCACTATCATTGTCGCGGTTTGTTTTCTGACCAATCCAAAGGAAGTTTTGCCGGTTACAGTTGATGCGGACTATATTGGCCGTAACTGGGCTGACCTGAAATTCATTCTCGATGACAGTTATGCTGAGGGCGAAATACAGATCAGTGATGAATATATTCTGGAAGTTCAGGAGCAGGGAATGTGGAGAGAAGTCGAGAATCTCTCCGGAAAGCAACCTGCCCAGCAGGTAATCGATGTTCAGTCTGATTCTGCTGATTTTGATTCATGGACCTCCATCAATTGGGAAGAGATATACGGTCGTCTGCCCGATGGTACGTTCCGTCTCAGAAAGGATGTCACGATCAATAAAGATTCTGATGATTCTGAAACGCAACCCATTTATGTGGAATTCACCATCGGAGGTACTGCTGATGAATATGTCACGTACACTCTGGAGGACATCACTCCCACTGGTGCTAAACTCTATGAGCATGAAAAGGTCACCGATGAATTTCAGTTAATTTATGATGGCAGTGAAGGAATATGGTTAGAAAGTTACCAGGATGAACAATGGACATATGTCGAGCCAACTGAGTATATTGAGCCTATGCTCAAAAAAGATCGGCATTACGTGCACCAGCTTATTTATCCTTCTGACTACATTCAGCTGGACTGGAGCGCTCTGTACGGAGAATTGCCCGATGGAACCTATCGTATCGCAAGGGAGGTTACCAATACTGCCGAAGGTGATCTGCGTGTGTGTACTGCTTATGCAGAATTTACCATCGATAACGTATACACTTGGTTCGATATGTACTCTGAGAACTACGACGAGCAGCATCCGAAGGAAACCGTTATTGGTCTGCCGGGACAGGATGGAACTTCCGTTTCCTATGATAACTCAGAGAATGAGATCCGACTGGTTACCGCAGATGGCAGCGAAACGATCATCTCCAGTGATATTTGGATCAGAAATGCCTTTCTGACTGATTTGAATGAGGATGGCGTGGCTGAGGTCAGTGCAACTGTTCAAACAGAGAATAGCATGGTGGTTCAGATCTATGATCCTATAGCAAAGAAATTGTTTGAATTGCCTTCCGGTGACAACTGGTATTATGTACTCAGCCAAAAAGCTGACCGCCTATGCGTATTGAAGTACAAAAACTCTTTTGAAATTTCTGAATATGCGCAAGTTGCATTGACTTCCGATGGTATTGAATTACGTGAAATCGATGCAGTCCTGCAGGACATGACGGAGTCTATTATCTGTGTGGATATCTGGACCAGGAAGCAGGTTTGTCTTTCTTCCGGAGAGAAATTGTATAAGATCCTCAATCTCCTCCGGGATCTGGATGGTAATGTTCAACCTGCATCTGCAGAAGAGTTTGAAGCAGCCAAGAAGGACGGGTTTTACCTTTCCAATATTGTGGTTGCCTACGAACTGGGCAGAAAGACGATTGTTTTCTCTGAGAACTTTGATTATGTATGGGAAAGCGAAGCAGCTATCGGTTACCGGGTTAATAATCCTGAGCCACTTCGGCAATTTATAGAATCCATCACGAACGGTGTAAGGGGACAGGACGTATCCGGGCAGCCCTTTGCTAATGTGGATGCCCCCTGGGACTGGTGCTCCGGTGTTAGCAGCAGTTCGATAGAATCCGCCCAGGCTCATGTGTGTCTGAACACATACAGCTACGGCAGTACCAGTGGCAGCAGTTCTACAAATGGTTGGATATCTTATGACACATTAGAGAACTTGGTCCGTGTTCTGAATCAGATTCCGAAAGATGCCTTTACTCCGGACAGAATACTTTCCAAGGAAAGCTATCGCGGCTTCTTTATCAACCAGCAGACAGAAAACAGTACGATATCCTTGATTGATGGTGTGAACGATCTTGCCATTGTCATAAAATATAATAATGGTAAAGTCACTATGCTTCTGACAGATGAGATGGAAAAGGTTATGGACAACAGCCATACCTATCTGGAGCCCACACAAGTTTGGTCTGTCAATGATCCTGGACTAGCAGAATTTATGCTGTTTAATGTCACAAACAATCCTCCTGTTATCAGTTATTCTGTAGGTGCTGAGTATGAATGGCAAGCACCACTCGACTTTGCAGCAGATGGATTCTCTCTGGAGCTTCGTTTGTTGGAAGGCTGGGAATATGAGTATATAACAAATGATACAGATTCTGGCATCCGTTGCCGTCCGGAAGGGATCAACGACGGTTGGATTTATTTCAGCTACTGGCCTGGGGAATACGAGCCTGTGGAAGAAGACCGTTATATCGTCGAAGGCAGTTACCGGAATTGGATGACTTATACCAGTTATGCAGACAAAGATGTCAGAATACCTGGTGGTTTCTCGACCTATGGGCAAGTATGGTCCTATGAACGCTATGACCTGGATAACGGTGATTATGTGGTCATCAATGATGGCGCCGATTCTTGGTTCGCAGAATATAAAGACCGCATCCAGGATATTATGACCCTTTCTAACATAACCGTAGAATAACACGAACAGGCCCAGCTCCCAATGAATTTGAGGAGCTGGGTTTTTCTCGTTTTCTTAAGGTTCTTTTAACATTGCCAAAATCCCTTGACATTTGCGTCTACAAGTAGTAGACTATAGTTGTCTACTGACAGTAGAGTAAAGGAGGCAAAATTTATGGCTGAATATAAGCTTGGTGAGATCGAGACCATTTTCGCAGATATCATCTGGGATAATGAGCCTGTTTCCTCCCGCCGTTTGACGGAACTGGCAGAGGAAAGATTGAACTGGAAGCGAACCACCACATACACCATTCTGAAGCGACTCTGCGATCGGGAGCTGTTCCGGAATGAGGGAGGTAAGGTTACTTCTCTGGTGAGCCGAGAAGAGTTCTATGCACGACAGAGTGAGATGTTTGTAGAGGAAACCTTCCATGGTTCTCTGCCTGCATTCCTAACTGCATTTGGCAGCCGGAAGAAGCTGTCTGATTCCGAAATCGACGAGCTGCAGAAGGTTATCGACGCCATGAGGGGGTAATCCCATGAGTAATCTGTTTTCTCAAGTATTGAATATGAGTATGACGGGCAGTGTTGTGATTCTGTTGGTCATGCTTGCCAGACTCATTTTGAAACGGGCTCCGAAGATTTTTTCCTACGCACTCTGGTCTGTGGTCCTGTTCCGGCTCCTGTGCCCGGTTGCGTTTACAGCACCTGTCTCTGTTCTGAATGCATTGGAACCGGAAGTTCAAGAAGCTTCGGAATCAACCAGTGTGGTTTATTTCCTTCCTGCTGAGGTAAGCCAGTATTCAGACTTTTCTTTTGTTCCGGCTGAAAATCAGTCTGGAACGGAAGATGTGAAGGCAGGGGAGTCTGAGCATACTCACTTGGATCTTATAACGGTTATTTCTTATGTCTGGATCATCGGTAGCGGTACCATGATTCTTTACAGTGTTATCCAGTACATTCGGCTAAGAGGGAAACTCGTTGGAGCTGTTGTCTACAGAGGAAATGTTTATCGTGCTGATTACATAGACACTCCCTTTGTTATGGGTATTTTCAGCCCCAAAATCTATTTGCCCTCCGATGTACCAATGAATGAACGAAAGTACATCATTGCTCACGAGCGGCACCACATTCGCCGCTGTGACCATATCATCAAATTGCTGGCATATTTCTCCCTGTGTATCCACTGGTTCAATCCGCTGGTGTGGACAGCATTTATTCTGGCCGGTAAGGATATGGAGATGAGCTGTGATGAGGCAGTGATCCGGAAAATGGGTTCCCAGATCCGGGCAGACTATTCTGCATCTCTTCTTAGACTTGCGACTCATAAAAAGATCATTGCCGGCATGCCCCTGGCCTTTGGCGAGGGTGAT
>JBGVLR010000043.1:0-1855 GCA_045124375.1 Acetatifactor sp. | reverse complement strand
CTTTTCGAACGTTTTCCGGAAATAAGAAACCAGCTTTGGAAAGGGGAGCTGTGGAACCATTCCTATTATGTGGAAACGGTCGGATCTGTATCGGAAGAAAATATCCGCAGGTATATCGAACATCAGAGCAAAGCGTACTGATACGATGGAGGAGAGGAAATGCTGCTGTCAAAGAAAACATCCATAAAGGTCAGCCGGGAATATGCGAACCTCATCGGGCATATGTGTTATGCAGCATCCAAGCTCTGGAATGTCTGTAATTACGAGCGTCAACATTACAAAGAAACAGGGATGGAGCAGTATCCTGACTGGTACTATCAGAAAAAAGCCCATAAAGAGGATCTGTGGTATAAACAGCTCCCGTCCCAGACCGCCCAGGAAGTCTGCAGGCTGCTGGACAAGGCATGGAAGTCTTTTTATGCCCTGAAAAGAACCGGGGGGATCGAGGCTCCCAGACCGCCGCGGTTTAAGCAGGAAAGTATCCCCATTACCTATATGCAGATGGGGATCGTGCATGAGCGGGATACGGGCAGAGTCCGCCTGTCCCTTCCAAAGACATTAAAAAAATATATGGAAGAAACATATCAGATCCATGAAAACTTTCTTTACCTTGAAAATAAGATTTTCAGGGGCATGGACCAGATCAAACAGCTGCGGATCTATCCGCCGGAGAAAGAAAACTGTAAAATTATTGTTGTTTATGAGGTCCCTGACCAGGAAGAACTTCCACAGAACGGACATGAACTGTCTATTGATCTGGGGCTTCACAACCTTATGACGTGTTATGATTCTGAAAATGGGAAGACGTTTATCCTGGGCAGGAAGTACCTTGAATTGGAAAGATATTTCCATAAAGAGATCGCAAGGGTGCAGGCCCAGTGGTATGGACAGCAGTCCGGAAAGGGAGTAAAGCATCCGGTCACATCAAAACATATCAGGAAGTTATATAAGAGAAAACAAGACTCAGTAACGGACTATCTGCACAAGATTACAAGATATCTTGCAGAATACTGCCGGGAACAGGGGATCACCTGTGTCGTTACAGGGGATATCCGGAACATCCGGAGAGAAAAAGAACTGGGACACAGGACAAACCAGAAGTTTCACAGTCTGCCGTATAACAGGATCTATATCATGCTGGAATATAAGCTGAAAAGATATGGGATCCGTTTCATAAAACAGGAAGAAAGTTATACCAGCCAGTGCAGCCCACTGTCACCGGAAGTGGGGAAAAGATATGCAGAGCCGTCCAAACGGAAAGAGAGAGGACTGTACAGAGATGGAAACAGAACCTATAACGCAGATGCCGTAGGCGCATATAATATCCTGAGAAAATATCACTCCGTATCCGGAGTAAAAAGAGAACTGTCCGTAACCGGACTGAAAACACCGGAAATAATAAAAGTAGCTGTATAGCTCTAAAGAGCAAACAGTAGTGGTGCCATGGATGCACCCTGAAAAAAGGCGGTATCCCGCCTTAATTCAGATGCTCTGGTAACTCAGTTACCGAGTAATTCACTATATGACAAAGAGAAAGCATATAACGGTTACACAATTTATCCATCAGCAAAGGGAGCACTTCTGATCGACATGAACGGAAATGAAGTGAATCTGTGGGCAGGTCTTGGTGGATTTCCAAACAAGATTCTTCCGGGTGGCTATGTAATGGGAACTACCGGAGAACGTGGCGGAAAATATGCATATCAGGATCAGCTGGATCTTGTGCAGGTAGATTATGACGGAAATATCGTCTGGAAATTTGATCATAATGAACTGATCGCAGACCCGGGAAAAGAGCCGACCTGGCAGGCAAGACAGCATCATGATTATCAGAGAGAAGGAAATCTGCTGGTAT
>JBGVLR010000042.1:0-2454 GCA_045124375.1 Acetatifactor sp. | reverse complement strand
TTCTCCGGACTGCACCTAAAAATAGATACGTCGCAATAGCTCAGTTGGATAGAGCACACGCCTCCTAACCGTGGGGTCGGGGGTTCAAGTCCCTTTTGCGACGCCAGCCAACAACGCCGAAAGCCTTTATTTTCAAGGCTTAATAGTGACAAGTAACTATTTTGTTGCAGAGAACGGTGTGACCCGAAGGTCACGCCGTTTTTCTGCGTTCATAGGTTGTTTGTGTGATGATAGGCTCGGAAATAACGGGAATATCCACATCGTCCACGAAATTGAAGTAAATCTTCACTTTCTGCGTCCGCTTGCCGCCAGACTTATCCGGAGCATAAACGACGATCTTTTTGATGTACTCGTTCACGATGGTCTGTGTCAGTTCCTCCACATCCACATATTTCTGTGTCAGGGCGATAAAGGCATCCAGACCGTCATTCATTTCTTCCCGCTGTTCCACCCATTCTTCCGTTACTTCAATTTCGAGCTTTAACCGTTCCTGTTCGGCTTCATAGTCCGCAGACATCTTTCTGTATCTGTCCTGATTGAGATTTCCAAGAACATAGTCCTCGTACAGCCGGGAGATGATGACATCCAGATCGGCAAGGCGTTTCTTTGCCTGTTCCAGCTTCTTTTTGTCATCCCGGATGCTGCGCTCCTGGTCAGTCCTGCGGCATTGCAGCCATTCCTCCTGAAAACCGTCCACATCGCTTCGGATATACACATTGACTGCCCGGATGCGTTCCAGAACGATTTCACGGAGCACATCTTCCCGGATATAGTGGGCAGTACAAGTACCACGGTTGCTCTTGTAGTTGTTGCAGACGTAGTGATTTTGTCAAGATTAGTTGACACATTTTCCTCAAGGATTTTGTACCCTATGCTGCTTCTTTCAGGGAATCATAATATTGCCGTCGTTTGACCATAGGCGGAAGCCCTCCATTGGCGGAGCAGATTCTTCGGTTATTCCAGTAGCTGATGAAATATCTCCAGATGATCGTCCTGAGTTCATCCGTGGTCATTTTTTCCGTATCATAACGGTCATACAGTAGTTCTGATTTCATCCTTGCCCACATACTTTCACAGCGGGCATTATCGTGGCATCTGCCACCTGCGCTGTTCATACTTTGCTGTATGCCGTACTGCTGGACCGCATCCCTGTAAAGCTGGCTGGTGTACTGGCTCCCCCTGTCACTGTGGATAATGGCTCCACGGATACCGGGGTACGCATTAGCAGTATTTTCCAGTGTCTGTACACATAACTGTGCCTTCATATTGGTATCCATCGCCAGGCCGATCACGCTGGAATCAAAACAGTCAAAAACAGCAGAAACATACAATTTTCCATCACTGGCTTTCATCTCTGTTATGTCTGTGACACATTTGGTTAGCGGCTCTTCTGCATGGAAATCACGCTTTAAGAGATCGTCTGATTTTCTGGCTTCCCTGTCCGCTTTTGTGATTCCGTTCGGCTTGCGTCTGGGATGATGGCTGATTCCGATTTCTTCCATGATGCGGTAAACGGTGCGTTCGCTGGGAATAGCCACATTTTCCGGCTGCTTCCATGTCAATGCCTGATGCATGCGGATACGGCCATAAGTGTCATTACATTCATCTTCCATGAGAATCTCCTTCATGGCATCCGCCAGTGACTGATATTTCCATGGGCGGTCTTTGTTTGCAAGATACTGGTAAAATCCCTGTCTGCTGACATGGAGGATCCTGCAGAAAAAGGCGATATTCCCTTTTGATTCGCCGTCTTTCGTCTTTAATGCAATAAACTTCATTCTTTCGTTTTTGCTGACTTCAGACGGCTCGCGGCGAAAAAAGCGCTGGCTTCCTCCAGAAAGTCGTTTTCTTTCTTCAAACGGTGGTTTTCTTTCTCCAGTTCCTTTACCTGCTGGCGAAGCTTGAGGAGTTCCTCGTTAAGCGTCATAGCGCTTTGTGGGGTCTGTGAGCCAGCTCCAAGGTCAAGATTGCCAAGACGGTTAGCCCGTACCCAACCATACATGGTGTTCTTTGGGATCCCCAGTTCTCTAGCGGCCTTAGCTTGCCCGATTTCTTTGGCAAGCTTTACTGCCTGTACTTTATATTCGTGGTCATATTGTCTGTTTTCTGCCATTTTATTCACTCCTTATTCTTTAGATTATATCTCAAATCCTTGAGAATGGGGTGTCAACTTTTTTTATACCACATCAAGCAGTCAGATTTGTTCTGCTTGTGGTTACAAGAATACTAAAACGAAAAATCTTGCTCTCAGAGAGTGGGATTGTCCGCAATGTGGAACACATCACGACAGAGATGTAAATGCTGCCATAAATATCAGAAACGAGGGAATGCGGCTGGTAATTGCATGACCTCAACTCAATATAACATAACCGTGGGACACACGGGGTTAGCTCGCTTATGCTTAGAACATTGGTGCTATCGAACGAGAACCAAACTCACCGAGGTTAGGGAAGC
>JBGVLR010000041.1:0-3696 GCA_045124375.1 Acetatifactor sp. | reverse complement strand
CATACATGAATAATGGCAGTCTGCTGATTTTAGCTGACTGCCACGCTCCGAATACGTCTGGAATTTCCAAGGCGGATCGGCATATATGATATTGAATTTTTCTCCCATAGACATCCTCCCTTACTCTGCCGCAAGCTTGCGAAAACTTCTGAACTCTTCTTTGTCAAAGGCAATCGTATATTCCGCTTCTCCTGACTCTTCGGCTGCATTCTGTCCTGCAATAAACTTTCTTGCAACTCTTAAAGTGACATAATTTGCTCTGCAAAGCTTCATGCTCTCCTTAAAGCTTATATCCGACTGATTATGAAGCATCTCTCCCATATCCGAAATCTGCTGTTGCACCCTGATACGAACCCTTCTTGCGTCCTTTACAGATATTGTTACTCTGTGCTTTGTCTCCTTTGAAACATCCCATTCCTTCTGCAATTCCTTGATTAGAAATTCCATGTTCTTTTCTATATTTTCTTTTCTGCTCATTCAATATTCCTCCGTCTATCTTGTATTCTGCTGTGTGGGTGCAGCATCTATTGTTTTTCCCACAAAGTCCTCAGCATCAAGAACAATCTCGCCTCTTTTGTACTGATCCATTACCTGGTTAATGGCATCACCAAGAGTTTCTGCTTTCACAGTAACTGTTCTTGATAACTCTTCTCTGATTTCAATATCAAAATCCTTTCGTTTAGCCATACAGAATTTACCTCGCTTTCTGCTTATCCATGTGTACTTCTGCCATACTGATTACATTGGTTGCAACCTCTATTGCATCATCCAGATCTATTCCTCTGACATTTAGCACACTCTCCATATCTTTACTAACCGTAACAGGAAACACCTTCATTTCACTGTCCTCATCATAGATTCCGGCAGATAGATTCTGATGAAACTTATCCATTTTATCCGTACAGAATTCCGCACGCATAATCTCGCTAAGAAGCTCCCTGATATCCTCACTGCAATGGGGGTTATTGGCTAACTTGTGAAGCTGTGTGAAATAATCTTCCTGCTCCAACCGGATATCCTCCCTGTCTTTTTCCATCTTTGTTCCGCCATAATCTTCCCGTATGCCCTGAAAGTCAATGCGTGACGGCTTGGAAGAAAGATATACTCCGTGCTCCCATTCGATACCGATTTCAGGCTCCTCACTGTCTCCCTTAATCTGTCTCATAAAAAGGCTTGTACCAAGTCCCACCACAAAGTTTCCATTGCTCATATCCATAAGAAGCAGATTTCTTGGTGATAATAGCTCCACAACCTTATAATCCTTACCATTGAAATTGTGGAGATTCTCACCCTGCTTAAACTGGTGTTCCATATGGCTGTAATGATGCTCAACCATCTTGTCTTTCTCTCCATTTTCAGCAATCCCATAAAGCCTTATCTTTTCCTTACATTCATGACTGCATCTTTCATAATCAAAACGCACATCTTCGACATTTTCATCATTAAATTTCTTATTAAGAAATGCTCTAAGATGGCTTTCATCTCTGCAATAACACATGAAAAGAGTCTTGTTACCAGCCAGATATACCTCTGCCCAGTCAGGCTCAGTCATGGTTCTTCCAAGCTCTGAAAAGATAGCTGCTGTCTCTTTCATGGAATACTCGCCGGACTGCTTAAGCATTTCTATCGTGTCATCAAGTGTCAGAAGGGAATTTGTCTCCGTGATTCCCTTCCAGCTCTCGATGACAAAAACCATTTCATTTAGTTTCATTTTGCCTCCTAACCGAAAACATCTGACAAAACATACGCTCTGTCAGATGCAATCTTTAAATATTCTTTTACTGTGGTCTGCCAATCAGCACAATGCTTCCCACATTCGGTACTGCATTGTAAGTTACGCCATAAGCAACACCTTTAGCTTCTACCACCATTCCATTTCCAACATACACAGCCACATGACTGATATTCTTGTATCTGCCATTTTTCTCATAGCTGTAGAAAATCAAATCTCCTGGCTGCATATCTGCATAAGATACTGTGTGACCTGCACTGTCAAGACCTTCTGCCTCCGCAGCTGCCGTATTTGCTCCACCGTAGCTGATATCAATACCGGCTGCTTTCCATGAATAGTAGGCAAGGGAACTGCAATCATAATAATTGCCTGTATCTCGGTACTGCTGACTGTACGGATATCCTACCTTTGTTAGTGCATAGGAAACAACGGTTCGCTGTGTCGGGTCTGTAATGCCCTGCAAAATGGCATCCACCTCTGCCTGTGTCAGAGCTGATTGCGGTGTGACACCACTTGTACTGCCAAACATCCGCATCATTTCTTCAACCAGTTCGATTTGATCCGAATCGAAATTGTATTCCGTTATCATGTCATAACAGGTTTTCAGCTTCACATTGACATACAATACAGTCTGTGTAGTGGTTGAACCATCCTCATTTTCGGTGGTTTCACTTCCGGAACTTGTTGTGTAGGAACACATATCGTCAAATACTTCTTTGAGCCTACTCTTGGAGGTATCATTCATAATGGTTGCAGTATCCCCAACGCCATATTTGACCATATAGATGGTGACAATATCATTGAAGTTTCCTGCACTTTCCCCTTCAAAATCCACATACACAATCTGCCCGGTATCGTATCCCGTGTGTTCATTTGCCAGAGTGTTTATATCCCTGTTAAACTCCGAGACATAGGCACTTGTAACCGTAGTGACCGTATCCCCCGACTCTAGCGGTGGGAGGAAAAATGCAAATGGCGAGTTGTAGAGAATAGCAATTACTGCCACTACCGGAAGAACTGTTACCGCAATGAGTAACACAAGTACCAGCAAAAATCCTCCTACTGCAACCATAATCTTTTTCAGCGGAAGTGCCATTTTATTGATAAACAAGTCCTTAACCAGCTTTGCAAAACTGTCCTGCTGCTCACCCTCTGCCTTCATCTTATCCAGAAAGAACTTAATCTTTCGGTTTCTGCTGTTTCTCTGGGCATCCATTTTATCCAGTTTATCTCCAACCGCCTTACCCACAGCCATACCAATCAGAGGTGCATACGGACCTGTCTCTGCTCCGGCTGCTGTCCCTGCAACCGTAGTTCCCACTTTTGCTGCTACTTTTGCTCCTTCCTTTGCCGCTGCCTTGGCAGTCTCTTTGGATGCCTCCTTAGCAGCGGTCTTAGCAGTTTCTTTTACTGTTTTCTTGGCAAGCTTCTTTCCGGCTTCCACCTTTTTAATACGCTTTCTTTTCTCAGCCAGTGCCTTTCGCCTGAAAAGTTCTGCTCCCTTAGATGCAGTTCCCGTTACCGGTCTTGTTGCAACATAAGCAATGTTTGCCGCATCCCTGATTTCTTCACCGCCTTCCATCTGACCTAACGCAGTCTGTGCCCCGGCTGCGCCTGCAACTTTAATGGAAGAATTCTTTGTCTTAATGGACTGTTTGGATTCCTTTAATGCTGCCCGGTACTGCCTGAACATGCCTTTCTTTGCCTTATCAACTGGATGAATCGTACTCCGCCGAAACTTCTTGTTTTCAGTAGTTGCAATCTTAGAACCTTTAATCTTCGGACTGCGATCAACCGTATAGATGTTGGAAGCTTTGATGGACGCTTTCTTTGGTTCATGTGTATGAAGCTTTGCTTTCTTCTTGGTATGGATCACCATAGGCTTGTCATCGACCTTTTTGATTTTCAATTTTCTCACCTTCTTTCTACATCCATTACCCAAAAAAGGGTAAAAAAATAGCCAT
>JBGVLR010000040.1:0-10626 GCA_045124375.1 Acetatifactor sp. | reverse complement strand
CCTGTTCGCCAGCTGCATCGTCACCTGTACCATACATGTCACCAGAATGATTCCGAAAGCAATTGCGCCGGCCTCGCGGATCACCAGATCCAAACTCTTCGCACATTCCTCTGCCTGTCCTTGCACCAGATAACTGGTCGTATAATACAAATCTCCTCCCGGTATCAAGGGAATCAGCATCGGCACAAGCAGTATGGTCACCGGTGTCTTCATCACTCTCGCAAGAATTTCTGCCAGAATACCTACCGTAACCGTAGAAGCCAGGAGTCCAAGTGCCTTGTCCCCATAGCGTTCCAGCACTATAAGATAAACGATCCAGGACAAACCGCCTCCTACTGCTGCCACAATCAACTTCTTCCCTTTTACATGAAACAATACCGCAAAACCAATAGCTCCCAGCATACCCATACATGTCTGAAGTACTTCATTCATCTTATTGTCTCCCATCCGGCCAGGCGGCTGAAATGCTGTCATCTTCTGATTCAAACGTCTCTTTCACATTCTCAGCCATCCTGTCCCTATCATACTCTCACTCACCGGTTATTCTAACTCTCCGGTTATCCCGGGAATCCCCACAGCACCAGTGCAAATCCCACCGCAATAGCCAACGCACGAATCACTGCCTCACATAATCCCAGCAGTCCACTGATGGTATCTCCGCTGATCATATCCCTCACAGACGTGGTAAGTGAAATTCCCGGTATCAACAACATGATATTCCCAATGATAATCTTGTCCACTGAATTCCCCAGCCCGATTCCGGTGAGGAGCACAGCCCCCAGTCCCACAATTGCAGAGCACAGAATCGTCAGGATGATACGCTGCAGTTTCAGCTTATTGCACAGTTCGATTGCCCCAAACAGAATCAGTCCGCAAAGAAGCGCTGCCGCTCCATCCCCAAAGGTTCCCCCGAAAAATATGGAGAAAACCGCCGAGATGCCTCCATAAGCAAGTAATCGCACCCATCCCGGATAGCTCTTTTCCTTTCGGATTCCCTCAACCTCTTTCTGCAGTTCTTCCGCCGGCAGCGCACTCTTGCAGATTTTTCTGGACAGTGCATTGCACCGTTCTATTTTATACATATCCGTCACATAATCCTGAATGCGCCTGGTCTGAGTGAAGCTTTCGCCATCTGCAGTCCGAGCCGTCACCACAATACTGGATGTAATGGTAAATACATCCACCCTTACGCACCCATACGCATGCAGTATACGGTTAAGCGTGTCTTCCACACGATTAACCTCTGCACCGGAAGTCAGCATCATCTCTCCCACATCCATAACCGCTGTCATAATCCTGACAAATTCAGACTGCATCATTTGTCTTCCTCTCTTTCCCGGAAAATCGACTTCATCTCCCGAAGAAGGTCTTCTGTCGTATCTAATAGAAGCCGGGCATCCCTTTCCGCCAGCCCTGTCTTTTTATATCGGTATGTGAAAAAAGGATTGCCGTAAGCCGTAAACTTTAAGTTATCTCCATATTTTCTTAAAAGCACCGGAATCCCCAGCGGGTCAATGCCTGCATCCGGACGAAACGTCAGCGTGATCCTCTCATTTTTGCCCTTTACCTCTGTCAAATACAGGGAGTGGGCAGCCACCCGAATCAGTGAAATACGCAGCAGATTATCCACGGACACAGGAATTTCGCCGAAACGGTCTAACAGTTCATCCCGCATGTCGTCCCGCTCTTTTTCATTCTCGATCCCTGCGATACGCTTATAGATATCCAGCTTCTGCACTTCATTGACAATGTAGGTCGGAGGAATGAAAGCATCCACATCCAAATCCACCACCGTAGCAAAATCCATAGCAGTGGGAATACCTTTCAGATTCTTCACCGCTTCATTCAGCATCTTACAGTACATATCATAGCCCACGGCCTCCATATGACCGTGTTGGCGCATTCCCAGCAGATTACCTGCTCCACGAATTTCCAGATCGCGCATTGCAATCTTAAAGCCGCTTCCCAACTCCGTAAATTCTTTAATGGCAGCCAAGCGCTTTTCTGCCACCTCTTTGAGCATCTTATCCCTTTTATACATGAGGAAAGCATAAGCCGTCCTGTTGGAACGCCCTACGCGTCCTCTAAGCTGATACAACTGGGAAAGTCCCAGATTATCGGAATCGTGGATAATCATGGTATTTACATTGGAGATATCCAGCCCGGTCTCAATAATCGTAGTAGACACCAGCACATCGATCTCTCCATTGATGAAATCATACATGATCCGCTCCAGTTCATGCTCTTTCATCTGGCCATGAGCAAACGCCACATTGGCTTCCGGCACCAGCTTGGCAATTCCTGCTGCGATATCCGCAATGTTATTGACCCTGTTATAGACATAGTAAACCTGACCGCCTCTGGTCATTTCCCTGACGATAGCTTCCCTCACCATTTCTTCATTATATTCCATAACATAAGTCTGGATGGGCAGCCTGTCGTTGGGTGCCTCCTCCAGTACACTCATGTCCCGGATACCGATGAGACTCATGTGGAGTGTGCGGGGAATGGGTGTGGCGGTCAGCGTCAGCACATCCACATTTTCTTTTAACTTCTTGATTTTCTCTTTATGGGCCACACCGAAGCGCTGCTCCTCATCGATGATCAAAAGCCCAAGATCTTTATATTCCATATCGTCTGAGAGCACTCTGTGGGTACCGATCAGAATATCCACAAAGCCTTTCTTCAAATCTGTAATCGTCTTCTTCTGCTGGGCAGAGGTACGGAATCTGCTCATGAGGTCAATGCGTACGGGAAAATCCTTCATTCTCTGCACAAACGTATTGTAATGCTGCTGGGCAAGGATGGTAGTAGGTACCAGGTAAACCACCTGCTTTCCTTCCTGCACTGCCTTAAAAGCAGCACGGATAGCAATCTCTGTTTTCCCATAGCCTACATCACCACAGATCAGACGATCCATGATTTTGCGGCTTTCCATATCAGCCTTGGTATCTGCAATAGCCATCAGCTGATCATCCGTTTCCTCAAAAGGAAACATCTCTTCAAATTCCTTCTGCCACACCGTATCCTGACCATACTGATAGCCTTCTGTCTGTTGTCTTTTGGCATACAGTTCTACCAGATCCTTGGCCACCTCGTTGACGGCGGTACGCACCTTGGTCTTCGTCCGCTCCCACTCTTTCGTGCCAAGCTTATTTAGCTTCGGTGTCTTAGCATCTGCAGAAGCATATTTCTGAATCACATCCAGACCGGTAGCCAGGACATAGAGATTGCCTCCGTCACGATACTGGATCTTGATATAGTCCTTGACTACGCCGCCCATTTCCACTTTCTCAATGCCCTGGTAAATACCCAGCCCATGGGTTTCATGAACGACAAAATCTCCTACCTTCAATTCATTAAAATCATTGATTTTCTGCCCCTGATACAGACGCTTCTTCTTTTTCTTCTTTTTCTCCGCACCAAAAATATCCGACTCACAGATTACCACGAACTTTAACATAGGATACTCAAATCCCCGGTTCACATAACCATAATAAGTCAGTACTTCACCTTCCAGTACTTCGCGGAAAGGATCCTCCGTATACACGGCACTCAGCTCATTGTCGCGCAGATCCTCTGCCAGTCTTTTAGCTCTGGTACGGGAGCCGGACAGCAGAAGTACCCGATACCCATTCTTCTTATACCGCGCAAGATCCTTGACCAGCGTCTCAAAACTGTTATTATAAGAAGCCACACTCCTGGCGGCAATGTCAAATTTCTGTATAGCCTGGAACAAGGGGTTTTTCGCTTCCATGGTGGCTATGGACACCACCGGCGCTTTTAACAATCTGGCAGTGACCTGTTCACAGCTGTAGAGAAGGTTCATCTGTCCCGGTAACACATATCCTTTTCTTGCACGCTGTTCCATGCTTTCCCGAAATTCCAGTTCGATGGCATCCGCCTGCTCCTTGATTCTCACAGGCTCCTCCAGGAAAAAAGCCAGTCTTCCTGCTCCTTTGTCCATCTGTATCAGGATCTCCGGCAAGGTCATCGTATCTTCATAGAAATATCGGATATATCCCTCCAGATTGACTCCCGTATGCAGCTCCAGCATCTGCTCTTTCAGCTCTTTTACCTGTGTCACAATGCGGTGGGCTTCCTCCGACTGGTGGGCATCTCTGAAAATTTTCTCCTGCCTTACCGCTTCCTGCTCCAGACGCTTGATACCTGCCCGGATCTGTTCTTCCTCCAGCACGAACTCTGTCGCCGGGAACACCGTGATGCTTTCCAGATTCTCAATTGACCTCTGGCTCTGCGCATCAAAGCTTCTGATGGAATCCACCTCATCTCCCCAAAGCTCTATTCGGTAAGGATTCTCTTCTGTCAGATCAAAGATATCTACAATACCGCCGCGAATGGAGAACTGACCCGGACTTTCCACCTGATAATTCTTCTCATACCCGAGAGCTACCAGCTTCTTTGCCAGCTTGCGTTCATCCAGCACGCCGCCCTTACATACCTCTATCAGGTCTGTCTCACGATTCCACATGACCTGTGGTGTCATCAGTGCTGCAAAAGTAGTCACAATGGTCACCGGCTTCCCTTCGCTGAGCCTGCGAAGCAGACGCACTCTCTCCCTGGTAAGCTGATTTCCATGAATATCTGCCTGAAAGAAAATCAGGTCCTTGGCAGGATACAGCATCACATTCCGGTCGTAGAATTTGTATTCTTCATAAATTTCCCGGGCTTTTAAGTCGCTGTAAGTAACGATGACCTTACATTTAAGGCCATCGGACAACCCGTAAATCATATGCAATTTCTGAGAATCCACGCAGCCTGTTACAGATACCGGCCCGCTTTTCCTGCGAATGGATTCTTTGATCTGCCCAAACTCTGCCAGCTCCTGAAGCGGAGCAAGTAATGCCTGCATGTCCGTCCTCCTCGATTTCTTTATGCCTCTCT
Source organism: Acetatifactor sp. (assembly GCA_045124375.1). Taxonomy (GTDB): domain Bacteria; phylum Bacillota; class Clostridia; order Lachnospirales; family Lachnospiraceae; genus Acetatifactor. Next base: position 5,721 of record JBGVLR010000040.1, on the reverse strand, counting down.
TAGCTATTCTTACGATTGAATTGATTCATCGCTGCATCCACTTCACCCGTAACCATCATGCGGATTGCCTCCACGGCCCTTCCCGCTGCCTCATCCATTTGTTTGCGCTCATCCTGAGTGAAATGCCCCAGCACATAATCTGCCAGATCATATCCTTTAGGCTTCTCACCTACGCCCATTTTAATGCGCATGAAATTATCATGTCCCAAGTGAGCGATGATACTCTTCAATCCGTTGTGTCCGCCCGCACTGCCCTTCTTGCGAATGCGCACCTGCCCGACATCCAGACTGATATCGTCGGAAATGACAATGAGTTCACTTGTTTCGTCCACCTTATAATAGTCTATCAGCTCCCGGACACTTTCTCCACTGAGATTCATATAGGTCTGAGGCTTAGCCAGAATGGCTTTTTGGCCTGCTACGTAGCCTTTGCCGATAATGGCTTTATGCTTTTTCTCCAGAACGGAAATGCCTTCCGCTTCTGCTAATTTGTCTATTGAGTCAAAACCGATATTATGCCTTGTGTTCGTATATTCTTTACCGGGATTGCCCAGGCCTACGATAATATACATAAACTGTCTCCTTTACTCGAAATGTCTCTTGCAACATTATACCAAAATCCTTCAAGGTTGCAAGCATGTTGTTTGCGTGAATTTAAGCGTTCAAATCCTGCTTCGTCTGCTGATAATCCTGTTGGTATTTGCGTGGGGACACTCCAAAATGCTGCTTAAATATCTTGGAAAAATGATACAGATCCGGATAGCCCACGGAAATCCCCGCCGTAGAGGGAGATTCCCCATAGACCGTGAGCAGTTCCGCAGCCCGCTCAAGACGCAGGTTAATCAGGTACTTCTGTGGAGATACACCCATCTGTGCTTTAAATATAGAATAAAAATAGCTGCGGTCCAGATTCAGTCTGTCTGCCACCTGCTGAACGGTAATTCCATTGACATATTCAGAATTCATGCAGTTAAGAGCCTTTTTAATATAATCATTGGAAAGTTCTCCCTGCTCTAACAGCATAGCATATAACTCCCACATCTTACTGCTAAGAAACGCACTGCGGCCATTTTCCATCTTATGGCAGCGAAGCATATCTTCGAAAATATTTCCAACTCCATGGCAGCGGATCACCGGTTGATCAAAAACAGAAGTCAGCGATTCCTTTGCATGAAATCCAATCCATATATATCTCCATGGTTTCTGTCGGTCCGCCTCATAATAAGTCTCCTCATACGGCGGAATCACAAAGATGTCTCCGGGATTTACCGACCACTTCACACCATCACGTTCAAATTTTCCAAATCCATATACTACGTAATGCAGCAGCCAATGGGTACGCACACAGGGACCAAAGGAATGTCCCGGTTCGCAGGTTTCACTGCCAAACTGTATCGGATTAAATCCCTCATACTTATAATCTATTACAATGGGGGCCTTTTTCATTCTTTTCTTCCGCCTTTCCCTTTTCCAACATAATAACAAGTTTAGGCAACAAAAATCAATCCCTTTTTATTTATTTTTTGTTACAATAGGGGTAACAAAAAAACAAGGAGGTTTTTCTATGAAAATCACTTTTATGGGTGCAGGCAGTACTGTATTTGCCCGCAACGTCATCGGAGACTGTATGTGCTCCGAAGCTTTAAGAGACAGTGTTTTTGCATTATATGATATTGACGGCGAACGCCTGAAAGAGAGCCAGACCATTCTGGAAGCTATGCGCAAGGCAAAGGGCGGCTACGGCAAAATCGAGTGCTATCTGGGCGTGGAACAGCGTAAAGATGCTCTGCGCGGTGCATCCTTCGTAATCAATGCTATACAGGTAGGTCTTTATGACCCTTGTACCATCACGGACTTTGAAATTCCGAAAAAGTACGGTCTGCGTCAGACTATCGGTGATACCCTGGGAATCGGCGGTATCATGCGTGCACTTCGTACCATTCCTGTTATGGAAGATTTTGCTCATGATATGGAAGAAGTATGTCCCGATGCACTTTTCTTAAACTACACCAACCCTATGGCAATGCTTTCCGGTTACATGCAGCGCTACACTTCTGTAAATACGATCGGTCTCTGCCACAGTGTTCAGGTATGTTCTGACAGACTTTTAAAAGAACTGGACATGGAAGATAAGTTGGAAGGCCGTAAGGAGCTGATTGCCGGAATCAACCACATGGCATGGCTTCTGGAACTCAAGGACAAGAACGGTATTGACCTTTATCCTGAAATCAAATCCAGAATTGCCGGTAAGATGGCTGATCCTGAATTTAAGGACAAGGTACGTCTGGACTATATCAACAACTTCGGCTATTACTGTACCGAATCCAGCGAGCATAATGCAGAATACAATATGTTCTACATAAAGAGCAAGTATCCTGAACTGATTGAAAAATACAACATTCCTCTGGACGAGTATCCCCGTCGCTGTGTAAATCAGATTGCTGCCTGGAAGAAAGAATATGCTGAGCTGCTGGAAAACGGTGTCAAAGAGCACGAGCGTTCCAGAGAATATGCTTCCCGCATCATGGAATCCATCGTTACCGATACCCCTTACCAGATTGGCGGTAACGTACTCAACAGCAACCATCTGATTACCAACCTGCCTGCTGAAGCATGCGTAGAGGTTCCCTGTCTGGTAAACGGTCACGGCATTCATCCCTGCTACGTAGGTTCCCTGCCTGTACAGTGCGCAGCAATGAATATGACCAACATCAATGTACAGCTGCTTACCATTGAAGCTGCACGTACCCGCAAGCTGGAGCACATCTATCAGGCTGCTATGCTGGATCCCCATACCGGCAGTGAGCTGGATATCGATACCATTAAGAAGATGGTGGATGATCTGATCGCGGCTCATGGGGATTATTTGCCCAAGTATCACTAAGCAAGTTCTATATACTCTATATGGTAAGCCAAAAAGCGATATCCGGCCGGAAAACCGATATCGCTTTTCACATACTATATATTGGGATCAATTAATCCCTTAAGCATCCGGCTCCAGCAGTGCCTTCTCATAGCTTTCCAGAATAATCTTCTGGATATTTTCTCTGGTAGAAGAATTAATGGGATGTGCAATATCCCTGTATTCTCCATCGGTAGCTTTCTTGCTGGGCATGGCGATAAATAACCCCTTCTCGCCTTCAATGACCTTGATGTCATGAACTACAAATTCATCATCCAGTGTGATTGATACGATTGCTTTCATCTTGCCTTCTTTGGTAATTTTGCGAACACGAACGTCTGTTATCTGCATTGTGTTTCCCCCTTGGTGTATATAGTCTTTGTGTATGGGTTGCTCCGTGGCTGTTTGCATTACCGTTCACCCCACACCAGCCAGAGCATGAAAAGCCGCATACAAGTATGCGTTTTTCATGCCCGTGGCTGACGTGTGAACTGTAAACTACATTACATATCTTTCATTGCGCTCCACCACGATCCTGATGTCATCTTCTCCTACATAGCGGGAGTTGGCCTGTATAGTGCCATGGCTCTCCACGATACAGTTCTCAATATAAGTATTGTCACCGATGTATACATCATTTAAAATGATAGAGTTCTTAATCACACAGTTGTTGCCTATGTAGCTCTTTTTAAATACTACCGAATTCTCAACGGTACCGTTTACGATACAACCGCTGGAAATCAGGCTGTTCCTGATCCAGGATCCCGGATTGTACTTAGCGGGCGGCAGGTCATCCACTTTGGAGTAGATGTCAGGGTACTGCTTAAAGAAATAGTTACGTACTTCCGGCTTCAGGAAATCCATATTGGTATCAAAATAGTCTGAAACGGATGCAATATTTCTCCAATAATCCTGTATCTTGTAGCCATAGATACGCTTCAGGTCCTTATAGCGAACAAGAATATCTCTTACAAAATCATATCTGTCTTCTTCTGCACACTTTTCAATCATCTCTATGAGCTGACGACGGCGGATTACATAGATACCGCAGGAAATTGTACTCATTTTGGCCTGGATAGGCTTTTCCTCAAATTGTTCGATGCGGCAGTCTTCATTCATGCGAAGCGTTCCGTATCTCTCTACGCCCATACCAAGTTCCATGTCACGACAGACTACTGTGATGTCGGCCTTCTTCTGAATATGGTATTCTAACACCTTGTTAAAATCTATCTTATAGACACCGTCACCTGATGCTATTACCACATATGGTTCGTGACTGTTCTTTAAAAAAGAAAGGTTCTGCGCAATGGCATCTGCCGTTCCTCTGTACCAGTTGCTGTTATCCGCTGTAACAGCAGGTGTAAATACGAACAAACCTCCCTGCTTACGTCCGAAATCCCACCATTTGGAAGAGCTTAAGTGTTCATTTATGCTTCTGGCATTATACTGGGTAAATACTGCCACCTTCTTTATATGGGAATTGGACATATTGCTCAACGTAAAGTCAATGCTGCGGTAGCTGCCGGCTATTGGCATGGCACAGATTGCTCTCTTCTGTGACAATTCTTTCATCCTGTGGTTATTACCGCCTGCTAAAATAATTCCAATTGCTCTCACTACTGTTCACCTGCCTTAATCAATGTTCTGCCGCCTGCAAGATAGGAATTCTCGTAATCAGCAGCTGTGGTAACTCCGGATATTACGGTATTCTTACCGACAGATACACCGTCCGGAATGATACTCTTCTCTCCAACGGTGACGATACCGCTGTTATAAATATGGGGAGCTGTCTCATTCGGAACTTCATCTCCCACACCCAGCTTCACATTATTACCTATTGCAACATTCTCTGCAATAATTGCCTTATTCAGTTCACATCCATCACCGATTACTGTCCGGTTCATAATGATGGAATCACGGACTACCGTGCCTTTGCCAATCGTGACACCGCAGCCGATTACGGAATTGTACACCTCCCCGTAAATATCCGAGCCTTCTCCTATGATACATCTCTCTACCCTGCTGGAATCAGCGAAATACTGTGGCGGAAGAATCTCACTCTTGGTGTAGATTTTCCAGTATTCTTCGTACAGGTTGAATACCGGTACGATATCAATCAATTCCATATTGGCTTCCCAGTAGGAACTTAAAGTACCTACATCCTTCCAATAGCCATGGAATTCATACGCATACAAAGGTGCCCCTTTTTCATGACAGTAGGGAATCACATGTTTGCCGAAGTCCAGCGCCGGCTGATCTGCCATGGTAATCAGCGCTTCTTTCAGGGTTTTCCAGTTGAATATGTAAATACCCATGCTTGCCAGATTGCTCCTGGGATGTTCCGGCTTCTCTTCAAATTCCGTGATCCTGTGATTCTCATCTGTAATCATGATGCCGAAACGGCTGGCCTCTTCCATGGGGACCGGCATAACAGCTATGGTCACTTCGGCATTGTTTTCCTTATGGAAATCCAGCATCACTTCATAATCCATCTTGTAAATATGGTCGCCTGAAAGAATCAGCACGTATTCCGGATTAAAGCTTTCCATATAATCAATATTCTGATAAATTGCATTGGCCGTACCTGTGTACCACTCACTGTTGGTACTCTTCTCGTAGGGTGGCAGAACAGTCACTCCTCCAATGTTGCGATCTAAATCCCACGGAATACCGATTCCGATGTGCGTATTCAGTCTCAGAGGCTGATACTGCGTCAATACACCAACTGTATCCACTCCGGAGTTGATACAGTTGGACAAAGGAAAATCGATAATACGATATTTTCCTCCGAATGCAACAGCAGGCTTGGCAACCTTGGA
>JBGVLR010000039.1:0-2017 GCA_045124375.1 Acetatifactor sp. | reverse complement strand
CGCTCTTTTCGTAACGGATGCGAAGGGAGGCTCGCCAAATGCAGCTGACGAATGATCAGAGACAGATCGTTGAAGAGAATATGGGTCTGGTAGGAAAAGTAATTGGAGACAAAGTCCATAATCTCAATCAGGGCATCAATTACACTTACGATGATCTGTTTCAAATTGGATGTATCGGGTTGTGTAAGGCTGCTGCGACTGACAAGGGCGGGTGCTTTTCTACCTATGCATACAGACTGATTTGGAATGAGATTTGCGATTTCCTGATTCGTGCGTCCAGAATGGAGCGGTTTCAGTATTCTTATGAAGAATCCTGGAGCCAGCAGCGTCAAGAAAAGAAAATGAATGAGAATTGCATGGAGCTTTTGGAACAAAAGATGCTTCTGCGGACAGCCAAAGATCGTGCTTCCGGTACTACATCAAAGGGAATTACCTGTTTGGAACTTTCTGCTCAGGGCTATACAAGTGCTGAAATCGGTATGTGTATGAACGCTACGCCATCCACCGTTAGAATGTGGATGACTGCTGCACGGCGCTTTCTGAAAGACCAACCGGAAATACAATCCTGTATTGAGGAGGTAAATGTGTGATCAATAAGATAGGGAAGGTCAGGACCTGGGTGATACCGTCAGTCCTGACCTTCTTTACGTTTATACTATTCAAATATATCTGTTTTGTGGGTTATGTCCCCACATCATCTATGGAGCCAACACTGAAAACTGGCAGCTATATCATAGGAACCCGCGTCTATGATGAGCTACATAGCGGAGATATTGTGGTTTTAAAAAAGGATGGTTTGCTTCTTGTCAAAAGAATCTACGGCTGCCCCGGAGATATAATCGACAGATCCGGACTTAAATACATGAAGAATACTCCCATACCCATTTTCGAGGAACCGGTGATTACAGTCCCTGAAAATCACTATTTCCTGCTTGGAGATAACACAGATGATTCCTGGGATTCCCGGTATTGGGAAGAGCCTTTCGTGAGTATTCAAAGTATTGTTGCTAAACTCTATATTACGTAATTTGGAAAGGAAAATGAAATTATGTTTGCTGTAAAGGATATTAAAAGAGCCTTAACCTGGATTTTCAGCCTCTTCGATGAAGAAGATATCGCTTGCCTGATGCTTGATGATGACGATGTGGTATCGGAGCTTACGCCGGAATTACTCTCCAGAAAATACAGGCGAGATGCAAGGCATGTCAAAATGTTTTGTTCCTCCACGGGACCGGAAGACGAGGGATCCTGGAGCGGGTCATTGGTATTTAAGAAGAAGGCAGTACGGTTGTGCGCAGTCGATTCGATAAACCATACAACAAGCAAACTCCGGGTAAAGTCCTTTACTGAGCTTTGGCTGCTCAGTAATATGAAATTTGCCAAAGTGCATTGTGTATGCGCAATCGTATTAAATAAGGGGAAAGCGGTGTCTGCCACAGAATGCAGATCATTTGTGAAGTACGTAAGAAAGCCTGCTGACCTGTTTGTTGACGCGGAAACCCTATTTAACGAACTGGATGACACCGCCCTCTTTGAACAACTGTTAGGGGGAAATAATTTACCCTGTGACTTTTGATATGATTAGCGGATATCTATATTGCAAAGGGCCATGACATATGAGAGCCCTGATCAATTTCAGGGCTTCTTTTTCCCATTATCAATTGCTTTTTGCGATAAAATGCACTATAATTTTGGAGTTTGATTGGTATTACAATCAACATAGCGTTAGGAGAGATTCAGAACTATGGCTAAGAAAAAACGCAAGCCAGTTAATCATAAACAATCACAACATACTCATTTATCAAAAATGAGTTCAACAGAAGTATTTGCAGCTCAGGCAAAGGAATGTTTTAAAGAGCAGATCCGCAATGCTAAGGAAAATGAAAATATAGATAAAACCCTTTTCGAGGGTCTCGATTACGATCCTGTCCGACAAAAGAGACGTATTCAGGCCATTCTTAACACGCTTGAGATAGTAAAGTCTTTGGTTGGGGAATATCAGATAGAAAATCCTGGA
>JBGVLR010000038.1:0-1504 GCA_045124375.1 Acetatifactor sp. | reverse complement strand
GGAGGAAGATTATGCTTGATATCAAGAATCCAGTCCAGGCTTACGAAGTATTTAAACTCCAATGGATGATCGAACATGGCGCCACACTTTCGGATCTGGTCCATAACCTTCAGCTCATGCTGGATGAAGATCTGGATGGGTCTGACATACCAACGAGCCTTCAGAGTCTGTTTTCTGACTGGGAATTTGGATTTGGTTTTGATGGTGCTATTTGGCCTTGCTATCAGGAGTTCCTGGAGCACGATTATCCGTTGATGATGAAATCTTCCATGAAATAAGAAAAGGAGAATAACTATGTTACCCAGAAAAAAGCGCGTTGAGTTGCATGGGTCCTTGGAATACCCTTTGGCAATCGGCTATGCCGCTTTTATCAAGGAAGCCAACGGCAGCCGCAGGACTTCTGCAGTGCGGCATTTCATTACGCTGCCTTCTGGCACAGTCTATATTGAGACTGAGAATACCCATTATATCCTGAAGCCTTTGAAAGCTACGGCTTCAAAGGGGGTAAGAGCATGAGACCGTCCCGAGAGACAAAGGAAGAGAAATTCAGGCGTTTGGCAGAGGCGCGGGTCAATAAGATCCTGCATTTGCTGAGACTTCTGGGAAATCTCTCCTGGACCGGAACTTATAGCTATACCCGCGAGCAGGTAGAACAGATCTTTACAGCCCTGCAGTCAGAACTGATCACAGTAAAGATGCGGTTTCTTCAGGAACAGGAATCTTCCAAGAAGCGGTTCTCACTGAGTAAACCGTATGATGCTAAGGAGCCGAAGCCGGAACATAAGCCCATGATAGCAGTTCCTATTCCTGATGGCACCTATCTGCGGGCTGTTGGTTATCCGGGTTTCGATTATCCCTGCATCAATATCTATTGGGATAACGGCATCAATGAGCCCACAGAACCCTTATGCTTTGTGGAGTTCAATCCTGATAAGCATGGTAATCAGAAGGTCTGCATTGGCGTTTATTGTGCTGAGAAAGAGGACACAACTTACTATAGACCGTACTATACGGTAGAAAGGAATAATGATGAATAACATCGAGAGCTTCACCACACTCAAGCTGGAGCTTTCCAGAGTTGCCTGGTACTTAGGCAATCTTCTGTCGGCTCTGCTCGGTAGGAAGATCACCTGTGTGGCCAATGCAGAAGATGACTCCTACTGGAGCATTTCTGCAGAAAATGACCGCTTCAGTAATACGGAGGTCGTAGAACTGATCCAGTATGTGGGTGGTGATGCGACCATGATCCGCAGGTGCATTCCTCCTGATGCCAATTCCAGCAGATCGCTGGATATGGATCTGTGCAGAGCTTTGCTGAAGCATGTTCTGAAACTGGATTGGAAGCAGGAATTCGTAACGAAGCACGCTCTCTGGATCCTCGGCCATTGGCCGGAGCCTATGAAGCTGCCGGAAATGGATGAAAACCTGATTTTTATTGACGCCAAGATCATTGATTGCCGGAAACTGATGGCCAAGGATATGTTCATTGAAAAGCTGTTTGATG
>JBGVLR010000037.1:0-1582 GCA_045124375.1 Acetatifactor sp. | reverse complement strand
CTCCGGTTTCCGCATCAATCTCAAAGTCATATTCGACCTGTTCATAGTATATCTCGCCATCGTAGACATATCTGCCGTCTTCCAGCTCCAGATCCAGGCGAATATCCTTCACAGCAGCGCCGGGTACCCTGTCCAGAGCGGCTTTCTGAGCTTCTCCCTGTGAGATCCTGTGCTCTGTGGTCTTGGTATTGGATGCGTTTGTTTCGGTGGTATTGTCCTGTGCGGCACTGGTGCCGGCTGCATTTGTATTAGTTTCGGCTGTAGTTGTACCGGAAGTACTGGTGCCGGCTGCGGTTGCACCGGAGGCATTGGTTTCGGTCGTGTTTGTTCGGGCCGTATTTGCATCGGCCGTGTTTGCGGTACTGTTTTCTGTCATACCAGTTTTCTGGCTGGTACCGCATCCGGTCAGGGCAGCGGCAGTGAGTGCGAAAGCAAGTAATGTGGCAGTCAGTTTGTTTTTCATGTCAGTGTCCTCTGAGATAAGAAAGATTTTGGTTTTGCATATAGTATGAGATGGAAGAGCAGATTTATACTGGAAAATACAGGAAGAATCCGTTATACTGTCTGGAAAGCGTGATTTTATGACGGAAGCCGGAAAGGACAGCCGGAGGCTTTTGAAACCATGATCTGTGATTATGAAGGAAACGTATATTACAGTCAGTTCTGCGGACATCTTGAGGGACTTTCTGCGCCGCACCGTCTGGCAGGTGTGACGGCACAGAATCAGAAATAAACTTAACGACCACCGGCTAAAAGCCGGTGGGTTATTTCGGGCTGAAGCCCAAACCCTGCGACTGAAAGTCGCTTTGGGGGCTAAAGCCCCGTCTTTTCCTGACTAAAGTCAGCTAAAAGTCCTGCTAAAGCAGCTACTCATCCTCTACAATCGTAAATTCATCGTTACTTTCCAACTTGCCCTGATTCTCAATATAGTTTCTTATTGTCTCTTCATCAACCTCTCCGACTGTTCCACAAAAATATCCTCTTCCCCACATATGCTGTCCCCAATACTTTTTCTTTAGTTCCGGAAATTCTTCTTGTAACATCCTTGATGATCTTCCCTTTAATATTTGCATTATTTTACTCGGGGCTATATCTGTCGGACATGATAATAGCATATGCACATGGTCTGAGCCTACACTACCTTTCAGGATTACAAATCCGTTAGCTTCACATCCCTGCTTTAATATTTCTCTTGCACGAATCGCAATCTTCCCTCGTAATATTTTGTATCTATATTTGGTAATCCATACAAAGTGGTACTTTATATCATATACTGTATGGCTACTGCTTCTATATTCTGTCATAATTTCCAGACCTCCCGCCTACAGTATATCACGCTCTACTCTTTTAGGAAAGATGGCTAAAGCCATACCGCCTAAAGGCGGTGGATTTAACCCCACGCTTGGAAATTAAAGTATCAAATCATTCATCCCATATCTTTTATAAGTAAGCTCTCAGCTCATTTACATTCTCAGCAAGATGAACAGCTCCCTGTTCCTGCAGAAACTGCCTGTCACGAAAACCCCAGGTCACGATCACCGCATCCATCCCTGCATTTTCTGCTGTCCTGATGTCTACTTCT
>JBGVLR010000036.1:0-3394 GCA_045124375.1 Acetatifactor sp. | reverse complement strand
CCGGAACTGACTGGCTCATTGTCCCACAGAATCAGACAGAACCGGTATTCACTTTCAAAAATTTTAGGTGCATCCATATCCAAAACTCCTTTCGGTTTAATTCATTAAACTTCGATATTGATAGTTTAACAGATTAAACCTCCATTGTCAACCTGTTTTGATAATCTTAAGAAATGATTTAAAAATCCGCTGCCTGTTAAGACAGCGGATTATATTCAGGATACCAAACTTAAATAATATGCTTCCCGGGCTACTTTTTCCTGATTAAGATAATCATTGGCTTGTTCAATCCCCTCACCCACAATTTCTATGGTGCGATCAAAGGAATCTGCACACGCTTTGATGGTCTTATCATTTAAGCCATACTTTTCACCCCATGCGTCTCTACTGATATCATCCAATGGCAGGATATTATATTCATCCTTACCATTGTCATTTCTATGCTTATTCACCCATGTCGGAAGGCCATTCACCTGAGCCAGATAAACAGTACCATCAGAATACTTTTCGAATGTAACCGTAAAGAGAATACCGTCCTCAGTATGGGCTGTGCTGATAGCCTGACTGAAACCCAATCGTTGATTGGAAACAGCATTTCCCATTGAGTACAGGCAAACTGTCCTATGTTCTGGATCTACAGTACTGGTCAGCAGTTCCACGGGCTGTACCACGTGAGGATGTCCGCCGATGATCACATCAATACCAAGATCACACAACGCTTGCGCCATGTCGTTCTGTGTCTGGTTCTCCTCCAGCATGTATTCGACACCCCAGTGGATGAAGAGAATTGTAGCGTCTGCACCTGCTTCTTTCATCTCTTCCAGGTAACCCTCTAACTGAGTATAGAACGCCTCCAGATTGTTGGTATTGAAATAATTGCATAAACCACTTTCCGAGATGGACTGATTGTTATTTAAAGAAGGTCTTCCCGGCTCTGATTCTCCAGTAGCATAGGTATAGCTTACCATACCAATTTTGATTCCGTTGATTTCCTCTACTGTCCACTTGGTCTCGTCTGCGGAAAGATAAGTTCCCAGGGTTTTAATACCCTTTCCTCGTATCACTTCCAGTGTCCGTTTAAAGCCAACAAGACGTGTATCATAGCTATGGTTATTGGCAGTCAAAAGCATATCAAAACCGGCATGTATTCTTATTTCGCAGTACGGATAATTTATGATGGATCAGAGGATGATTCATTTCATGCACAATAGCCATATGCATCTTTCTCCTTTTCAAATTTTGAAAAAGCCGGTTCTTTGTCCAAATACAGTTCTATGCGCCGGAGTCCCTCCATGCGCATACCCATATTTTCCAGACCTTGCTCTGTTGTGATTATCACACAGAAATTCCAGTTGTTGTACTTTAATCCGCCTATGCTATCAAGAACACCGCACACCTGAACTTCGGCATCATTACGGATAATGGTCGAGTAGGTGCTATCTTCAGTGTAGAGCTGCGTTAAAGGAAGAGTTTGCCCTGCAGTAAAACAGTTGTTCCATCCAACTAATTTTGCCCCATCTGCTTTGTACTCTTCAAAAAAAGGATCATCCGGAGTAAACCAGCTAGACGCGCCGTTTTCATAGAATTTTCCCCAAACCTCCGGTGCCAGAACCAATACCTGCTCACCTGCATTGATGGCATCTACATCAATATTTCCTTCTACCAGGCAATCTTTCAATATTTCAATATTCTCCGGGGATAGAGAAATCGTCATAATGGAGGTTTGATAGACTTCCTCTGTAAAACCATACTTTTCCCTCAAATGGAAGTATGCATCCCGATCCTCTTGTCTATCGGATTCATGGGCATTCCGATCGGAACGCAGCTCCATGGTTTCCTTGAACATATTGTCATCCAGCATACCAAAATTATTGCTAGAAACGTAACTCATTGCATATCTCGGCACCGTATCCACTTCAGCGAGAATATCCATCTCCCGAGCGATATGGATCTCCTTCACATGTTCCAGCGCATTTAACTCTGCAATCGCTTCGGAATCAATGGGTTCTTTATCATATCGATTGACCCAATCCAGAGAGGCACCGCCATAGGAATTACTGACAACAAATCCCTCATCTTTCGTGAAAGACCACTCATCATGGTATGCATAAATGATTAATCCAAGGAATCCGGAACAAAACAGCATCAGTGCTACCAGCAAAGCGGAACCGATTTGTCTTGTAGGATTGAGCCTCAACTGACGGGATGCCATAAGATGCGGGGTGGAAAACTCCTTTTTAGATTTCACACCTTTGCTTCTTCTCAACGTAGCACTGTCCTGAATCACATTCATAGGCATTTGCTTCGACGCTCTTGCCAGAGGCAGATATCCGGAAAGCAAAATAACCAGAATACTGAAAAGGGCAATCGGAAGAATCAGCCACAGATTGATCGCAAATTTCAAGCTCTGAGGCATCAACCGGGACAGAATCCATACCGCACACAAGCTGATCACAATGGACATTGGTGAAAGGATCAAAGCAAACAGCAAATTCTCCTGTCCGAACATTTTTCGAATTTGACGCTTTGTTGCCCCTAATGCCCGCAGGACCCCGATCTCCTCACGCCGCTTTGCTAAAACACCTTCCATCGCACCAGAAATGCCAACACAACAACTGAGTGTCAAAGATCCAGCCAGAATACAGGCTATCAGCATCGGTGAAAGCATTTTTTCATTGGTCTGGATAAAATCATGTGTACCTGTCCACCAAACTTGTTCACCGGTAATACTAAGACCAAAGATAGCAGCACCTGCCTGGAGTCCATTGAATTTCCTCCAAAAAGCATTGATGGCATCAGAGACACACTCGGTAGGCCCAAAATCCAGCATATAGTGATAAGCTGTTCGTCCGGTATGAAAGGGCTCTTCATCGGCGCAGGTCACGATGTTAGGAAATTGACCGATCCCATCATAGTCAATTCGCTCTAAATGCATCGACCGTTCCGGAAGAATACCAACCAGGATAAACCCACGGGTTTCTTCTGCGCCATCAATAGGGGTTATATCCAGTTCGACTTTGTCTCCGATTTTCCAGTCTCCACCCAGAACATCCATTGCCGACCGTTCCATGGCAATCTCACCGGATTTTTCAGGCATACGCCCCTCTTTTCCAGAGAGATTCAGAAGCGCGGCTCCCACTTCATCGTAGTAACCTACATAAACATTTCTGTTCGTTACTACACCGGAAATATTGGCATGTCCAAGCTTGGCATAATCTCCTGTTTCCAGAACCGCTTCTTCCGTTACAATATCTGCATTCTCATTATCCAAAATAACAATGTCCAGATAGCCGATGGTTTCATAGCGTCTATCTAGTTGAGCCTGATAAATTCCCCAGACACTAAAAAAAAGTGTGCTAATCAGAAAAATGGAAAGGAAGATTCCGATTACCAG
>JBGVLR010000035.1:0-5786 GCA_045124375.1 Acetatifactor sp. | reverse complement strand
TTGTTATATGGAATTATACTTATTGTAATGGGTATTGCATTACAGGCTCTTTCATATGCATTTGGAGGTTCGAATTTTAAAGATTTTATTTCAGGCTTACTATTGGGATTGTCAATTGCAGAAATGCTGGTTGGAGTTTATGTTGTTGGAAAATCATTGGCAGGAAGATAAACTTCAGTTTTCACCTTAACCCATTCAGTACAGGAAAATCTTGACCAAATCTTGACGTTTTTCTTGACCACTTTCTTGACCTTTGTTTTGTAAACTTAGGTCAGCAAAGGAGGTAACACACTATGAACTATATTTTGCAAACAAACAGCCTGACAAAAAGGTATAAAAACTTTCAGGCACTGAATGGTCTTACTATGAATGTTCCCAAGGGCTCCATCTATGGCTTTGTGGGAAAAAACGGCGCTGGTAAGACAACCTTGATCCGACTGATCTGCGGATTACAGGAGCCGACTTCCGGTAATTTTACCCTATATGGCATCCGCAATGACAGCAAGGATATTATCAAATCCCGACGCCGCATGGGTGCTGTGGTGGAAACGCCGTCCATCTACATGGATATGACTGCGGAGGAAAATCTGAAGCAGCAGTATCTCGTTCTTGGTTTGCCGTCTTATGAGGGCATTCCTGAACTTCTGAAGCTGGTGGGCTTGGAGAACACCGGAAAGAAAAAAGCAAAGAACTTTTCTCTGGGCATGAAGCAGCGCCTGGGTATTGCTATCGCATTAGCCGGTGATCCCGACTTCCTTGTTCTGGACGAGCCTGTGAATGGTCTTGACCCCCAAGGCATCGTGGAAATGCGTGAGTTGATTTTGAAGCTGAACCGTGAACGGCAAATCACCGTTTTGATTTCCAGTCACATTCTGGATGAGCTTTCCCGTCTGGCGACTCATTACGGTATCATCGACAACGGACGCATGGTAAAGGAGCTGAGTGCTGAGGAACTGGATGCAGCTTGCCGTAAGTGCGTCCGCATGGAAGTGACCGATACCGCAGTTCTTGCTCGTGTTCTGGATTCCATGAATCTGGAATATAAGATCATCTCTGCAACCACCGCTGATGTGTACGCAAAAGTCAATGTGACCCAACTCACCGTTGCTCTGGCAAAGGAAAATTGCGAAGTGCTGTCCATGCAGGAGAAAGATGAAAGTCTGGAGAGCTATTATATCTCCTTAGTGGGAGGTGGCAATAATGCGTAAACTGTTAGCTGCAAGTTTTTCACGCCTTTGGAAAGAGAAAATATTCTGGTTTGTCTTTTTGATTATGAGTATTGGCTCTGTGTGCTTTAACTGGATCGGTTATAATGAAATCAACAACCCCCAGATTTATGTTGAAGATATGATTTTTTGTATGCTTCCCATGAGTGGTTTTGTGTTTGCGCTTTTTATCAGTATGCGCTTGGGAACGGAATTTGAGGAGCATACCATCCGAAACAAGCTTGTGGTAGGCTATAATCGTACGCAGATATATTTTGCTGAGTATATTACTTGCATGGTGGCATCCATAATTCTTTTAGGAATCATGTTGCTATTCGCTACCGTGTTCGGTTTATTACTTTCCCTTGAATTTCAGTCCGGTTGGATGGAAATAGTCTTTTTACTTTTCTGCTGTGTGTTGATCGCTTCGGTGTTCTCGGCTATGTTTGTAAGCATCAGCATGAATGTTGGCGCTAAGGCGACTTCTCTTGTAGTTTCCATCGTTTTTTTATTTGCTATTTTGCTATTAGCTTCTTTCTGCATCAATGCGTTGGCAGAAGGACCCATGGTCTACTCGAACGTCGTTATCACAGCGGAAAACGGTGTTGAATTTGGCGATTTGATTGAGAATCCCGCCTACATTGACGGTACACAGCGAACTGTTTATGAGCTGATTGCTGATATTTTGCCCACAGGACAAACCATTCAGATGAACAATTTGGAATTTGAAAGAGCAGTCCGCTGGCCTGTGTTCTCTCTGATTATGTTGGTCATCGCCACAGTTGCGGGGTATCTCCCGTTCCGTAAAAGAGATATTCGTTAAGGAGTTTGTATGGAACATCTGCTTTTAGTCATCATCGGAATATTGCTTCTGATTATCTTTGTGCTTCTTGCAAAGGTTTATTTCTTGCGCAAGTCGGCGCAGGAAATTGCAGAAGCGTTCCGTGACCGATTAACAGCAGATACCAACACCCTTATTGACATTTCCACTCGTGACCCCTATATGCGAAAGTTGGCGGCAGACATCAATGTGCAGCTTCGCCTGCTCCGCCAGCAGCGACACAAATACTTAACCGGTGACCGGGAGCTGAAGGAGGCCGTGACGAATATTTCCCACGATCTGCGCACGCCACTCACTGCCATCTGCGGCTATCTGGATTTACTTGACAACGAAGATAAATGCGAAAATACATCCCGCTATCTGTCACTGATCGGAAACCGGGTGGAAGCCATGAAGCAGCTGACGGAAGAACTGTTCCGTTATTCCGTGATTCTCTCTACGGGAGAACTGGTGCTGGAACCGGTCTGTGTAAACGGTGTTCTGGAAGAAGGTATTGCTGCCTTCTACGGTGTGTTGACCAGTCGAGATATCCAACCGGAGATCCATATTACCGAAACCAGAATCGAACGGCAGCTCAACCGGGAAGCTCTGGGCAGGGTGTTCAGCAATATTTTGAATAATGCCCTGAAATACAGTGACGGCGATTTATTTATCACCCTCCGGGATGATGGCGAAATCATCTTCTCTAACACTGCATCTTCGCTGAATGGGGTGCAGGTGGGAAAGCTTTTTGACCGTTTCTTCACGGTGGAAGCCGCCAGGAACTCTAACGGCCTCGGTCTTGCAATCTCTAAAACACTGGTGGAGCAAATGGGCGGATCAATATCGGCTGAACTTACAAATAACAAACTGATCATCTATATTCGATTCCAGTAATGCATAGGCGGTGCCTCCGGATAGGAAGCACCGCCTGATGTTTATCTCGCATTTTCACTGAATGATATGATCAATAACATTTAACTGGCCGCAGACCACAATCTCTATATTTGAACCCTTCTGTTCTGTATGTATTTCATAGCAACGAATAGTATATACCTCATCTGATCCCATCGGGAGAATAGAAAATGCTTCTGGACTTCTTAAATCCAGCAGCAGGTAACCACTCTCAGTGCAATCGATAATCTTCTCTCGGCAAGATTTACAGAAGAACTTTTCCTCATACTCATTTTCATCTGTGGGTATGGTTATATGTGTTTCCCAATTGGCCGTATCGCTATAACCATTGATGCCTGCAACATATATGAAACTGAATGTTCCTCCTTGCTGATACTCATTCAGCTCAGCAACTTTGAAGGGATGCGGTTCATAAACGGCCAACTCCCCTACTTCACCTGTGGCCAAATTTACAAGAGCAGGAGCATGATATGGAATGGAATCACAGATCGCGCAGCGTTCTGGTTCCGATGCCGGCAGAATGGTAATCAAGCAAATCAGAATGAGTATGACAGCGATAACTGGAAATATATATTTCTTCATAAACTACACCTCGATAATTTCTACAGGTATTCCCTGCTCTTTGGCATACTGGATCGTGTTACCGGTACCGCTGGGCTCGCCGTTAAAAACCGCAATCAGTCTGGAGGAATGGTTGACAAGCCATTGATTTCTATTTTGATAGACATCCGGTGAATATCGGTCTGACAGAACCTGAACATGATCGGCCTGCTTACGCACCAGATTGTAATGCTTCTTCCAATCTACTGGCCAGCGATCTTCCATACCCTCAAATGGGATCACACACATGAGCTTCAAGTCTTTATTATACCTGCGCAGCTCGATCACGATGTCAGCTGCCCAGAGGTCAACTCCCCTGCTCATGCCGGTAAGGAACACCCGATAGCCATCATCGATTGCCTGAAGGATCTCTTTTCTTAGTTCTACGATGATCTTCCCTTCTGATCCAACTACCTTCTCAGGCCGGTGGCCCGTAAAAGCACAACGATATTGCCTCTTGACGGCCTCAGGTAGATTCTGCGGCTCTTTTTGCTTGAATGCACACAACCATTTCATTGATCATCACTCCTCTCACAAGTGTTCTGACATGATTGTACCGCATATTTTTTACTTAATCAACACTATTAGCGTAGGTTTCTTCCGCATGGTTGGTGTATTGTGCTTTCCGAAAAATCTATACTATTAGGGAGAAATCACCGCTAATAGGGAGGGTTTACAACCATGTATCCATCTATCGGAAAGAAAATCAGAAAGTACCGTAAGGAAAGAGGCATGTCTCAGGAAGAGCTTGCCGAGAAACTTGACTTAAGTATTAACTATGTCGGTGCGCTGGAACGCGCAGAGAAGAATCTGACCGTAACCAACCTGATCAACATCGCAAACGTATTGGGTGTTACTGCCGATATGTTGCTGTGCGATGAAATCCGGACCGGATACAAGATCAAGTCTTCCATGATCACCGAGAAGATCGAGAAGCTCTCTCCTTCTGACCGGGATAAAATCATGCAGATGCTGGACATCATGCTGGGTGAGAAATAAAAAGTGCGGCGTAGCCCTTAAGTGGGTTACGCCGCATTATTCAACACAAATCATAAGAATATATTGCAGAATTACAATTTTGCGAAATACTTGTTTTCCATTGGAATCCAGGTTTCAAAGAAACGCTTATGAAGGAATGCTGGGCGCTCCAGTATTCTCTGCCGCTGGGTTTCTTCGTCCACTGTCAGCAGGATCTTCAGATCGTAGGGGCTACCGAAATAAGGATGGTGGCTGTATGTGCCTTCTACAATGTTCAGCTTTTTGGGAGTTACAGCAACCGGGCCGGCAAGCGTAAAGGTACTGCAATCAAAGGGGCGGTAAGAAAAAGCTTTTCCGTTTTTCAGTGGAAGCAGAACTTCTTTCTGGAATCTCTCATAGTCCACATTACCACCTACTTCGGCAAACCGCTCCGGGGTTCTCTGTTCTGGACGGAGAAAGAAGTCATCCATGTGGAACACATTACAATCATAGATTTCTGCCAGTTTGGAAGCCAAGGTTGTCTTGCCGGAAGTGCATTTGCCGTCAATAGCCACAATCACCGTATCCTTCGCAGCCAACAGTTCATCAATCTGTTTTTTCGCTGTTTCCATTATGCTTTCCATATAATCGCCCTCCTAACATTTTCACTATTGTAATGCGAACGGTGCTCTATCACAACCCCCACCGGGGGATATTGGTAAAATTTTATCGGAAAAATATCCCCCCACCCGGCTTGTGGTGCCTATGGAGGTTTGATAGAATGAGCCCATGAAAAGTAACAGGAGGAAAACCACATGAAGAAGATTTTTGCTCTGCTTCTGGCTGTGATCATGGCATTGAGCCTCGCAGCCTGCGGCGGTGGCGCAGATAAGGGTTCCACCCTGGTCTACGGCTCCGGCGACTACAACTCCATCAACCCCATTATGAACGAACACTGTGAGATCAAGCATCTGCTGTTCGACTCCCTGGTGAAGCTGGATAAGGACGGCAAGCCCGTGGCAAGTCTGGCTGAGAGCTGGACCTATGACGATGCCACCCTCACTTACACCTTTAAGCTCCGCTCCGATGTCAAGTGGCACGACGGCGAGAAGTTCACCGCTGACGATGTGAAGTTCACCATCGAAGCTATCATGAATCCCGACAACGGTTCCGAGAACTACCCCAACTACATCGAGATCAAGGAAATCAAGGTTATTTCCGATACCGAGATTGCCTTCGTTCTCTCCGAGCCCAACTACGCATTCCTGGACTACATGACCATGTCCATC
>JBGVLR010000034.1:0-2406 GCA_045124375.1 Acetatifactor sp. | reverse complement strand
AATCTTCTGATTCTGTGTATAATTCATATGGAACCTCCGGTTTGATTTGGGTTGTCACATCCGCCAAGATGCTTCTCAAATTGTACCGCGAGGTTCTTCTTTTTTCAATTGGCGCTGTTTACGGATTACAGGAATGCTCCTTCTTAAATATGCTATCAAGAAAAGAGGTAAAATATAATTGAACAGAAGAAAACAATTATTTACTTAAAATCAATGATAATGTATAATGAGGAAAAGGTATTGTGGTACAGTGGTGACGATTCACCCAAAATGCCGTTTGAAATGCAATTTATTGCGTTTTCTGTCGATTTCCCATATAATATAAGTATCAATATCGTTGCGAGGGTATTACATATGGCCAGATCATCTACCAAAGAGAACAAAAACATATATCACAAAACCAGAGAGGCGTTGGATCTGACAAGAGAGGCCGCATCCGAGCTATTGGAGGGCATTTCGCCGGAAAGAATTGAAAAAATCGAGAACGAAAGATCACTCCCTCATCCGGATGAGGTTCTGCTGATGGCAGAGAAATATAAGCAGCCCAGTTTGTGCAATCATTATTGTGCAAACAAATGTCCTATTGGTCAGCAGTATGTTCCTGAGATCAAAATCAAGGATCTATCCCAGATCGTATTGGAAATGCTGGCATCCTTGAACTCCATGAGCAAGCAGAAAGAACGGCTTATTGAAATCACGGTAGATGGTAAAATCACCGGCGATGAATTAGAAGATTTTATTTATATTCAGGAAGAACTGGAACGTATTTCGATTGCGGTAGAAACACTGCAACTGTGGTCGGAAAGAATGCTGGCTACCGGCGTAATTGATGCCGAACAGTACAACGCCCATAAGAACAAATAGCCCGGTGTAGCTATTCTTCTGCTCAAAGAGAAATAGCCCCGTTTATTTTGCGGATATAGTAATTTATTTCTCCGTAGCGCTGAAGTACAATGTATTCATAAACAGGATACAGCTTTCATCCCCGTAGCAAAGGAAGTGATGCTTTTGAGCGTAAGAGAAAGAATCCTGACAATTCGGCTTTTAGATAAGGTCGCCAGACAACTGATGTATGCTACGACACTCGGCATTGAGTGTGTGCAGGAACTGGTCGGCTCGGATGATTTGGAGGAACCGCCCTAAAGCTGTCGAATCGTGCCGTAAACAAAAACCCGATAAACAGAAAGGAGAAAATGCATGGAAATTATCATTGGTGTTGGAGTAGTACTTGTACTGCTGATCGTACTTATTCTTATCGGATATGTGAAGGCCCCGCCCGATACGGCCTACATGATCTCCGGTTTCCGTAAGACCCGCATTTTAATCGGTAAAGCCGGTGTTCGTATTCCGTTCCTGGAGCGCTTGGATAAGCTGTCCCTGAAGATGTTCTCTGTCGATGTTAAGACCACCGACTATGTTCCTAACGCAGAGTACATCAACGTAAAGGTTGACGCCACCGTTAAAATCCGTATTGGCCAGAGCGAAGAAATGATGTCTTTAGCATCCAAGTTCTTCCTAAACGAAGGCGAAGATATGATTATCCGCCGTGTGCAGGACACTCTGGAAGGCAATATGCGTGAAATTGTTGGCCAGATGCGTTTGGAAGAAATGGTCACCGACCGTAAGGCTTTCGGTGAACGTGTTCAGGAGAATGCTATCCCCGATCTGATGAAGATGGGTCTGGAAATGATTTCTTTCAATGTCCAGTCCTTCTCCGACCAGAACAATGTCATCGAAGACCTTGGTATTGATAATATCTCTCAAATCAAGAAGGGCGCTGCCGTTGCTAAGGCGCAGGCTGACCGTGACATCGCTATTGCTCAGGCGCAGGCTGCCAAGGAAGCCAACGATGCCAAGGTGCAGTCCGAGATGGAGATTGCCGAGAAGCAGACCTCTCTGGCTATCCGTCAGGCTGAGCTGAAGCAGCAGTCCGATGTAAAGAAAGCTGAAGCAGACGCCGCTTACTCTATCCAGGAGCAGGAACAGCGTCGTTCCATCGAAGTTTCCTCTGCCAATGCTGACATTGCCCGTGCTGAGCGTACTGCCGAGCTGAAGGCCAAAGAAGTCGAAGTTACCAAGCAGACCTTGGATGCTGAGATTCGTGCCAAGGCCGATGCCGAGCGCTATGCCGCCCAGCAGGCTGCAGAAGCCGAACTGTATCGTCGCACCAAGGAAGCCGAGGCCAAGATGATCGAGCGTCAGCGTGAAGCTGAAGGTATCCGTGCCGTTGGTGAAGCCGAAGCTGAAGCTATCCGCCTGAAGGCGCTGGCAGAAGCCGAAGGTATCGACAAGAAGGCTGAAGCTATGAAGAAGTACGGCGAAGCCGCTGTGATTGAAATGATTATGGCTGCTCTGCCTGAGATCGCTAAGAATGTTGCCGAACCTCTCAGCAAGGTTGATAAGATC